>JAOASB010000010.1 GCA_025210375.1 Maledivibacter sp.
ATAGATAAACAAACTGCAAAAGAATTTGAAGCGAATCTAGATAGTGAAATCAAGAAGCTAGGTTTTACCTATAGATGGGAGACATCAAGGAAGGGAAAAGATATAATAACCCATAAAACAAGCAGAAAGAAATTTATGAAGGCAGTGGAGAAAATAAAAGACTGGATAAAGGGACAAAGAAACTGTCGCCTAAGGAATATGATAAGTAATCTAAATGATAAATTAAGGGGCTACTATAATTACTATGGAGTCATAGGAAACTGGAAAAGAATAGAGCAGTTTCACAGCATAGTAATAAAGCTATTATATAAATGGCTTAATAGACGTAGTCAAAGAAGAAGTTTTAACTGGACACAATTCAGTGAAAAAATGAGATGGTACAATTTACAAAAACCATTCATTAAGAGAGAATATGAACAGTTAAGATTTAGTTGCTGAAATACGGAAGTAGAGATATACGAGCTGAAGAGCCCGGTGCGGGAAATCCGCACGCCGGGATCTGCGCCAGGGACGTTGGGTGACTGATGGCTCTATGGTGACTGCGTCATTATAATTCTAGATAAGAATGGAGGGATAGAATGAATATATTAGAAAACGGACTAGATTCATTTAAGAAAAGTGTGCTTTTAATGAAGAATTTGTCAGGAAGTAAAGGTAACAAAGAATATGAGTTTCTATTGAAAGATATTATTATTGGACTTCATCATTCAACTGAAACATTATTTAAATTTCTAGTAAGTAAAAAGGACGATAATTTAATATATAAAGACTTAAGAAGTCATTTTGAACACCGATTGAATTTGAAATTGTCATTTAAATCTAAATATAAGCCGAAAACAATTGATTTCATAGATGTAATAAACAGAGTGATAATTCTATATGACTTAGAAATCGAACCTAGTAATTATAGTAAACTAAAATTTTTAAATGAGATCAGAAATAGTATTACTCATTATGAATTTGAATTTGAGGAAGATATTACAGAGCATACAGTAGCAATGTTAATACCCACACTTTTCAGAATATACATAGACAAAATACCATCATTTAAAAATTATGCAGAAGAAAATAACCTTTACTCAGATATTCAAGAATCTGTTGTCGAAAATTTAATGTGGGATATTAAACAGTTACTTTATATCTCAACTAAAATTAATCGTGCAAAATCTGAAATTGAAAAGTTAGATGAAGAGCCTGATAGAAAGAAAGCAATACTTGAAAATAGGAATAAAAAAATTGAATACAAGAATTGTATTTATTGTGGAAAGAACAGCTTTAAGGTTGTTGGGAGTTTATTGATAGACACTGAAAATGCAGTTGAATTAGGGAAGTGTGATTATTGCAAGCTTGAAGTTGACAAGAAAATATCGCAATATCTTTATGTGAATTATGGAAGCTTATTTAATATTGAAACATGGATACGAATGGAGCTGAGTAAGGTTTTAAAGGAGTTCTTGAAGATTAAAGACATAGATATTACTTTTGGTAAAGACGTTATATCAATACAAAACCTATATAAAAAATATACTGACCTATTTGAAAAAAGAACAAAAATTATTGTGGGTTATTTTATTGAGGACATGATTAGTAGATTGTTGAAGAATAATTTTGAAAGTAGTTACTACTTCGAAAATGATACTATGGAGAATATTATTGAAAATGATGACTCCAAATTGTTGATTGATTTTAAAAGTTTACTTGAAGATAATAGTGATGATGAACGCTTGATAGAGGATAGTGAGTTATTAGGAATAATAGTTAAGAATTATAGCAAAATAACTGGAAATAGCGAAGAAGACTCATTTTATAAACTTGTTAGGGTTGAGTACGTTGAAGCATACGAAAATGGCATGTATATGTCTTGGAATGGGGTACAAATTGAATCAGAAATATCAATTAGAACTGATTTTAACGCCTATGAGTTGTGGTCATTACTGTATTGTGAAGATGATGAATTATAATAATACCTAACACAGTAGATTACTATATGATTTATTATCGGAAGTTGTAAAAATCATGCCGAAACTGAAAGAGCAAGAAGAGAGATAGTAGAGATGAGATTTAGGGATAGAAATGCTGTATATAGGACTTTTTTATTCAGCATAAATTGGATTATATAAAAAGAATGGTAGAACAATCAAAGAGACACCGATATTACGATGTCTCTTAAAAAGTTATCCCCTTAAATAACCAAGGTGAACCGTATCACAAATAGCAGAAATTTTCATTAAAACATGTAATTGTAATAGATATGGAAGTTTAGGATATAATGCGGTTGTTTACATAACTCATCTGTTTTCAATTGAAAAAATAGGTTCCTTGGTTTGATGTTATAGGTTTTCATAGTGAAAAATTATATATAATTATAATACCTTAATGTAGAGATATTATAATTATTATTTTTTATATTAAATCAAAAATAATATTCTCTTATTTAGTGTGATAAATATCTTTTTATTAGTATAGTGTATACAAATAGAAAATAAGGGGGTAAATCAAATTATGAAAATTAAACCAAGCATAGTTATTACTGATTTAGAGGAGCACTTAGAGTTGTATAATATTGTATTATCAGAAGAGGCAAGGCGAACTTTAATGGATGTAGAAGACTTTGCATATAGATGTGACAATCCAGTAAATTACAATCTATTCTTCAGTAAGGTAATAAGAAATTCAAAAATTGTGAAGGACATACTCGTTGATAAGGGTACTAATCCTAATTTAGTAGCATTAGTTTTAGAAAAGGACTATTATGATACAATAGATAAATTATCAAATTATGAGAAGGAAGCTTATAGTTATTCACAGGTATACATGAGAAGAAGTAATGGAAAAACAGCTATTATTGATAGAGCGCTAGAATATTGTGTTATCGAAAATAGAAGTTTGTTAGAAAATAGTGATATTCTTTTAGCTGCTATGGATGAATATGAAAGAATCTCAGATGAGGATAACGTACAATGGGTAGATAAAGAATTGAATAAATCCTATACAACTTTATCACATGTATGCGGTTACTATAATAAGAGTTTATGGATTAAATTTGATGACATAAGAGAGGTACTACTAAATGTTAATAAAATTTATAAGAATGCTAAAATTGCATAATATCAAAATACGAATGTTAGAGTCAAAAGATCAGTTCTTTTGACTCGTTTGTTTTATTTATATAAAAACTGGAGCTAGCGTCAAATGCTAAAATGTCCTATAAATAAGCATAAATAAAGTCAAAATATTCATGATATAATAGATGTATATTAGTAATGAGAAATAAAACCTTTATGAAAGAAGTTGTTGTTGTGATTAAAAAGATTCTTAAAATAATTAAGCATGGTGAAGTATTACAGATTGAATTTTGATAATTGCTGAACCCAAATTAGGAAACAAAGATGAGCGATTCAATTATTGCTAAAGGGCGTAGTAGAAATAGATACTATATATTAAAACCATTTAATTAGGACTAAATATTTGAATAGAGGCATGATATTGTGAGGTTTAATTATGAACTATAAAACATTACACAGTAAGTACATGAAAGCATTAGAGGAAAACAAGAAACTAAAAAAAGAAATTGCTGTTCTTAAAAATATTAAAGAATATGGAGATATGTCGATTTGTAGCAATTGACTTTGATAAATATGAATGGAAAGATGATATAAAAATTATAAGGAAAGTTTGTAATGAGTTTAATATTCCAGTTGCAATAGAACGATCAAGGTCTGGAAATGGTGCTTATGCAAGGATATTTTTCCAGGATGCAATAAGTGCTAGTTTAACTAGAAAATTAGGTACTGCAATTATTACCTATGGTATGTCCAAGAGACATGGAATTAAATTTAAGTCTTATGACCGTTTATCCCCTAATCAAGATACAATGCCCAAGGGTGGTTTTGGAAATCTAATAGCATTGCCACTTCAAAAAAAGGCTAAAAAGCACGGTAATATCGAATTTGTTGATGAGAATTTTCAATCATATCCTGATCAATGGGTTTATCTAAATAGCATAAGAAAAATGAATAAAGAAGAAGTAGAAAAAGCTATATTGAATTTATGTAATGGAAATGAATATGGTGATTTAAAAAGTGAAGAACTAGAGGAGAAACCATGGTTAAGAAATAAGAAAAGTGAGTATAAACTATCCAAAAAAGATTTCCCAAGGGAAGGTAGGATAGTATTAGCAAACATAATCTATATAAAAAAAGAAGGATTTTCTAATAAAGCATTAAACAGCATTAAACGACTCGCAGCATTTAAAAATCCAGATTTCTTTAAAACTCAAGCCATGAGGCTTCCAACCTTTAATAAACCTAGGATAATTGACTTATCTGAAGAAAACCACAATTATCTTTGCATTCCAAGTGCAAATAGAATATGACGATGAAAGATACAACTAAAGAGATGTAGTAAAAGCATTGTTAAATTATGATCAAGGCGAGTTATCTGCAACGACTGCATTTGGGAAAACAGCAATTGGGTATAAAACAAGGGGAGAAAAGACAGAAGACACTGTTAATGCTATTCATGATCAAAAAATATTCTTCTCAGTATTTAAACAAGATGTATGCAGTGCTACATCTGATGTACTGATTGTGAGTCCTTTTATAAGTAAAAGAAGGTTAACAACTATTCTAAAATTAATAACTGATGAAATAAATACTGGTGCCAATTTTGTAGTAGTAACTAGACCAAAATCAGATTTTAAGGAAAAAGATCAAACTTCTTTTACGAAAAATATTAATCTACTTATTTAATAATGGTGTAAAAGTTATCTTCAAGACAAATATTCATCAAAGATTTGCTATTATTGATCAAAAAATTGTCTGGTATGGAAGTATTAATTTATTGAGTTATGGTAAAGCAACAGAGGGTATTATGAGGTTATCTAGCTGAAATATTGCAAATCAATTATTAGCATCCATTCAACACATAAAAAATACAGATTGTATTGTAGAGTAATAGAGGTAAAAATGAAATAGTATAAAGGGTTTTGAGTAGAACAATAGAAATATATTTTGGGAATAAGAAATTTTATAAATACTTTCCAATAAGTCACACACTGCTTGACTAATTGAGTTAGATAGAAAAGTAATGGTATATTTCAATAGTAGAGTATAATATTAATAAGAATTCTATAGGAGGTGGTTTTATGGATGAAAATGTATTAGAATTTGCTATATTTTGCATTGAAAGTCTAGCAGAAGAATTAGAAATGAGTGCAAAAGATGTATATAAGCTAATTAGTATTGATACGAATATCTTAAAAAGTTACATTATTCCTTGTTATGAACCTTTGCATTCTCAAAGTAAACACTATATAGTAAAGGATTTAATAGAGGTACTTAAAGAGAGAGGTACATTAAAATGATAGTATATCATGGTTCATATTGTTTAGTTGATAATCCTCATGTATCTTTTTCAAGGGATGCTTTAGATTTTGGAAAAGGATTTTATGTAACAGCAATTGAAGAACAAGCAATTAATTGGACAAGTAAGTTTAAAAGAAGGGGTAAAAAAAGCTATTTAAATATATATTCATTACCAATAGAGAAAATTAAAGAGGGTTATAAAGTTAAAGAATTTTCAACTTATAATATTGAATGGTTAGATTTTATATTAAAGTGTAGAGTTGGAAGTAATATTTATTTAAAATATGATATGATTATAGGCGGTATAGCTGATGATAGAGTATATAATACAATAGAGCTTTATAAAGATAAGTTAATTAGTAAAGATGAAGCTCTTAGAAGATTACAGTATTATAAGCCTAATCATCAAATTTGTATTATCAATCAAGAAATTATAGATAAATATTTAAAATATGAAAAAAGTGAGGAAGTGTAAAAATGAAAGCAAATAAAATATTATTACAATCTTTATATAAAGATATAATACTTGAATTTTCAAAAGAAACTGGTAAGGGATTAGATGAAAGTATTGAGTATTTTTATACATCTGAAACTTATGAATTAATTAGCAAGGGAGTTGGGGACTTACATTGTAGAGGCTTTAAATATTTAGCACAGGAGCTAATGCTAGAGTACGGGATTATGAAGCATAAAAGTTATCCAAAGGATTTGGTGCATTAAATTATATAATTATTTATTAAACAATGGAGGTAAGAGAATGCAGAATGTTGGGGTTAGAGAATTAAGAAAATATTTAAACGAAAAGTAACTTATAGATGAGATAGTTCATATATTTAAAAACTTTAATAATGTAAAAGAATATTATAGTTCCATAATTAATCCAGAGTTTAATAAAATGCTGTTCATAACGGCTATTTCTAATTATGTTTGAAATAAAGCTTGATATCTACTACCTATTTCTTTATAAGCCCAATGAGTTTTTAATAAGCTTGCAGTTGTTTTTCCAAAAAAGAAATTGTTTTGTCTTGTCATAATGATCTTTAGTGTTTTTAAGGGCTTGATTATAAACAGACTTTGATAATATACACATTTTTTTTTATAATTCCTTTTCATCTTTACTAAGATATCTTAAATTAATTCTCCTAGTAGCATACAATATTGTTGCCTCCTCTCATTTGTTATGGATTATAAACTCAAATTAGCATGAGTTAATTTTTATAACTTAGTAAGCTTATTTCTTGATCTTCTCAATTTAAAAATAATATTTTCTGTATGTTTAATCATATGATCTTACGACTTTATGATAACTGAATGAGTGCTTTATGCTGTCTAAATATGCCTAACAAAAAGAGAAAACATAATAAGTTGATAAATACACAATTTGATGGTAGAATATGCTAAGTAATGTTTATTAAATAATTGTAAAAATACATATAAGACTTTGAAGAAGGGGGCAGGGGAAAGAGCTAGAATACATAAAAGCTGTAAATGGGATTGAGGAAAAATAAAAGAACAAAAGAAAAGAAGGCGATAAGCAATACTCTAACAAGTATTGCGACCATAGGATCGAAAGGTCGAGTTATTTTTAAAATTATATGTCCATATGATATAACAATACAAAATTTTAAACAGCATAAGAATTTTAACTGGTTGGACTGAGGATAAATTTTTTTAGGAGAATAATTTAAATAGGAGGAAAAAAATGAAAAAGAAAATAATTGGTTTTATAACATTATGTTTAATGTTAGTTGTATTTAGTGGTAATGCATTTGCGATGATCGAGAATAATATCGACATTTATATTGATAATTCAAAACTTTCAATTCCACAGGAGTATGGTAAGGCTTTTATTGATGATAAAAATAGAACGCAAATACCTTTAAGAATCGTTTCTGAATCTTTAGGTTACACAGTTGAATGGAATCAGGCTGATTGGTCTGCTACAATCAATGGTAATGTAGTTGTTAAGATTGGTGAAAAAGAAGTTCAAACTCCAAATGGAACAGTAGTTATGGATACTGAAGCAGTAACTATCAACGGTAGAACAATGGTCCCACTTCGTTTCGTAATGGAAGCATTAGGTTATGAGGGAGTATACAAGTATCAATCTGGAATTCATAGAATTGATATTTTATCTCCAGTAGTAGTTGATGGTGATGTTATCGTTATTGATATTTCTAACGCTAAAGTTGATCGTTATAAGGATAAAGAAGGTGGATTCAGATCTGATTTAGTAGGTTCTGTGGATAATTCTATGATGGGAACTTATAATGATTCTTCTTATGAAGATGATATTGCTTTATTTAACAAAGCATTAAAAGGAACTACTTGGAAATTATCTGAACAAGGAAGTCTTCAAGGGGAGGCCCAAAAGTATGACGATCCTAATGTTAATTTAAAAGTTAAAAGAGATAGTGATGGAAATCCTGTAATCAACCTTAGAAATTGGTCAATTAACCAAGGTGATGATTTACTTACGCCAATCATAATGACAAGAAATGTATTTATGGAGAGTTGTAAATATTACTCAGAAACTCCAAGTGACGGAGAAGCTATCTACTGTTATGTTGATCAGGCTTTAAAACAAAAAAAGAACATTGCAAGTGATAAAGTATTACAATTTGGTAAAACAAAAATTAAGATAAGTGATCCTGGCGTGTTCGGAATTGATGTTACTTTTGTAGATTAATAAAAGCAAATGCACCAAAAAAAGAGATTGATTATTAGTCTCAGGCCGTTGACAAAGTAATTTTTAGAGAGAATCCAAAAAAACAAAAAGGATTCTCTCTTTTTATGTAGAAATATATAATATAGGTATCAGTCGTTAAATCATCACTTAAGTTAGATCCCTATGAAAAGGCTCTATTTGTATTCTGTAATAGAAGTAGGAATCGACTTAAAATCCTTCACTATGATAATGGCTTTTGGCTTTACTATCACAGAAAAGATAATGGAAGATTCAAATGGCCAATGAACTATGATGAGTCTATGCTAATAGATAAAAATGAACTAGATTGGCTGTTAAAAGGCTTCGAAATCAGAAGAAATATACAAATCAAAGAACATGAAATAAAGAATTGTTTTTAGTCTAATAAAACCATGTACATATTGAAAAATACAGGGTTTTATGGTGTGATAAATATAGAAAACATTTGTTTATAATTATTCGTGTGTTTTAACTCATTTGAAATTAAAATCTGTATATTGAAACAATAAGTATATACCGTAAAAAAATTACGGCAACTGTTGTGAAAATATACTAAATTGGTTATAATGTATATGAGGTGGTATTTATGTTGAAGTTATTTGAGACAACTGGATTCAAGAATTTTGAAAAGACAGTAACTTTGGATTTTTCTGATGTACGTGATTATAAATTTAATAAGGAATGTGTAAGAAATAATTTATTAAATACAATTATTATTTATGGTAAGAACGCTATAGGTAAGTCTAACTTAGGACTTGCACTATTTGATATTGTAACGCATTTAACTAGTAAAAATATTACACCTGGGTTATATGATTATTATATAAATACTAATAATACAAGTAATTATGCAGAGTTTCGATATGTATTTCAATTTGGGATGGATGAAGTTGACTATAGATATAGAAAGAATGAAAATCAAATACTCACATATGAGTATTTAGCGTTGAACTCTAAAACATTATTGGAATATGATAACCTATCAAATTCCGGAAATGTTGAAGAACTGAAAGCATTTGCACCTACATTAAATTGGGTATTTCAAAGTGAAGACTCTATTTTAAAATATTTTTTGTATAATTCGGTTCTTGATGATAAGCACCCTCTTCGTCAAATGATGAAGTTTGTTTCAAACATGCTTTGGTTTAGAAGTTTAGATGAAAATAGATACATTGGATACAAATCAAAAAGTAATGATTATTACGATTTTATACTTGACTCTAATAATTTAGATGAGCTAAAAGATTTTTTTCATCGAGCTGGTATTGAAGAAAATCTTATCCTAAAAGAGGACAATGATGGTAAAACTAGGCTCTATTTCGATACAAAAACACCATTGCCATTTTTTAAGGTTGCATCAAGTGGAACGAAAGCATTATATACTTTTTTTTACTGGTATAAGACAGCTACAGATATTTCATTATTATATATTGATGAATTTGATTCATTTTATCACTATGAACTTTCTGAAAGTATAGTTATGATGTTGAAGAACATTAGTAGATTTCAAACAATTCTTACATCACATAATACAAATCTGCTTTCTAATAGAATTATGCGCCCGGATTGCTATTTAATTTTAACCCAAAATAAGCTTACTTCGCTAGCAAATGCAACTGACCGAGAACTACGCGAAGGGCATAATCTTGAAAAGTTATATATGAGTGGTGAATTTGATGAATAAGGATAAGAGAAAAATCCTTGTTCTTGTAGAAGGTGCAAAGACTGATGTGCGCTTAATTGGATATTTGATGAAGATTTATGAGATAGATGTAAAGTATGAGATTGTCTCTTATAATACAAATATTTATACTCTTTATAATGAAATGTTTCTAGAAGGAGACCCTGATGCAATGGATATCCTTCAAATTTTAAAAGAACGAGAGCAAAACCAAGAGATTAAGAAATTATTTGATGAAAAGTATACAGATATACTTCTAATTTTTGATTTTGATCCACATGATCCGCAATTTTCAGAAGAGAAGATTATTAGAATGATGGATTATTTTGTTGAGTCTTCAGATATGGGCAAACTTTATTTAAATTATCCTATGGTAGAGGCATTTTATCATATGAAGAGCATTCCTGACAAATCATTTAATAATTGCTGTGCAACGATATCAGAACTTAAAGCTGGTACATACAAGAAACGTGTTAATCATGAAAATCGTGATAAGGACTATAGAAAGTTTGCCAGAACTCGTGAAGAGTGCAATATTGTTATATTGCAAAACATTGCTAAAGCGTGGTCCATACTTAACAACATAAGTTACGTAGAAAATACTGTACCTAACTTTTCTGAAATATTAATGGCACAACTTGAAAAGCTTAATATTGATAAAGAAGTTTTTGTACTTTGTACATGTGTATTTTATATTATTGATTACAATCCTAAATTGGTAATAGATTAAATTTATATACAAAGGAATGGTTAAGATTGAATAGTACTATAAATTTTCTAGATACCTCGTATTGAATTAGTTTTTTAAGGATTTAATAGTTTCAGCTACAAATTAGTGGTGTATCTGAAGCCACGATGTTTAGCGTAAGCTAAACGAGTTCACTGGAGGCATTAGGGGACTGATTACTCTATGGTGATTAAGATATATGATATTGGATTAAGCATATTAAAATATATTGCAAAAAGTCATAGAAGTATAATCTATAATAAGAAGAGGAGATTGATAATTGAGTCAATCTCCTTAAAATATATTCTACATTAACCCAATTATCACAATGGGAGGATTGAAAATATTACCATATATTTCTATTGATGAGTGTAATCTTGAAACTACAGATGCACTTATTTTACCAGAAAGTAAACCTCAAGCGTGAAACTTCCGAAATTAGTAAAATATGTTATAATATTATTGACCCCTTTTTACAATTTTTCCACAAAAAAATAGTGACAATAGAAACTGCAATAAATCTTTTATATTTTAATTCCTTGAAAAGCCTTAAAGCTTTGGCTATTCAAAAAATCAAAATGTAAATTCATAGGTGCTTTCTATATAAGGTAATAGTTAATTGGAGAAATTGTATTATTCTAAAGTGACTAAGTTGCATAATCGATGGGGTATAGTTCTAGGGCATTTAGGACTATATGTAATAGTAAGTTTTTGAGGATTGTAATTATACAATTTGCTCAATTAATAAAAGTATTGCAAAAAATAAATAAAACACAAATTTAGGTTTTTCAAGATATCAATAGGGAAAGAGGTGCAGAGCCTCTGCAGCCCCCGCTACTGTAATGGCGGACGAAATCTAGTTTATACCACTGTGATTTATATCATGGGAAGGTTAGAGAGTAGGAAGAAGTCAGAGCCAGGAAACCTGCCTAAATTTAGTACAAGTAAGTCTTCGGTGGGAAGATATTGTTTAAACATTTGTGATTAAATTTATTACATTTGAAACAATAGACCTAGCTAAGATCAGCTGGGTTTTCTTATTGATAAAAATAATTTAAGTGTAAAGGGATATGGAGAAGTATTTTAAGAGGAGGTTATGAGGATGAGGGTTGATAGCAATTTCTACTTAGGCAATGTAATAGATGTACAAGTATTACAGGATGTACAGGATAAATTTGCAGAGCTTACAGGAATAGCATTTGTAACAGTGGATTTTAAAGGTAAACCCATAACAAAGCGTGCTAATTTTTGTGAATTTTGTAAAATGAGAAGGAAAATACCTCAATATAAAAAAATATGCTATCAATCAGATGCCTATGGTGGATTAGAAGCTGCTATTAGAGAAAGGCCATACATTATCTATAGATGTCCAACGGGACTAGTAGATTTTGCAATTCCCATTGTTGTGGAAGGACAGTATTTAGGAGCAGTTTTATGTGGACAGATTAGATCCAATATAAATGATTTACCAAATATCTCTAATTCGTTAAAAGATGATGAAGAATGGAAATTAGATAAACGTTTTATTGAAGCCTATAATAAGACTGTCTATTTAGATTTTGAAAAAATTGAAGTTATGGCGGAATTAGTTCATATAGTAGTGAACCAACTTGTGGAAAAATCAATGGTAAATTTAATACAAGAGGAGTTAAATACTAAGAGTATAAAATTGATGGAAGAACAAAAAGCACGTATTGAGTTAGAAAAGGAATTAAAAATTTCAGAATTAAAAGCACTTCAATCTCAGATCAACCCCCATTTCTTGTTCAATGTATTGAACTCAATAGGAAGATTAGCTTTAATTGAAGAAGCCCAAAGAACGGAAGAAATGGTTTATTCTTTAGCCGAATTATTGAGGCATGTATTAAAAAATACTAATGATAAAGTTACCATAAGAGAAGACATAAAGTACATAGAAAAATACCTGAAAATTCAATCCATGAGATTCGGCAATAGAGTAAATTATAAAATATGTATAGAAGAAGAAATAGAAGATATAAAGATACCTGTAATGATTTTACAACCCTTTATAGAGAATGCAATAAGCCACGGTCTAGAGCCAAGTCGAAAAAATGGAAAGATTAGTATAGAAGGATATTCACTAGAAAATGATATCATAATAAAAATTGTGGATAATGGTGTAGGTATTTCAAAAAATAAATTGGCACTTATACTAGAAGAAAATGATGGGGATAGCAATATAAGAAAAACGATGGGAATAGGTATACACAATACAAATAGACGACTTATAAATTATTTTGGAAAGGGCTATAAGATCAATATAAAAAGTAAAGAAAATATGGGAACCACAGTTAAAATAAAATTGCCTAAGGCCATTAAATAAAGGAGAATCACCTATGTATAAAATATTACTTGTTGATGATGAGGATCTAGAAAGAGAAGCCTTAAGGATTATTATAAGTAATAGAATAGACGAAGTGGAAATTGTCGGAGAAGCTAGTTTTGGAGAAGAGGCAATTGAAATGAGTGAGAGGTTTGATCCAGATATAATTTTAATGGATATTAAAATGCCCGGAATGGATGGTTTAAAGGCAACCGAAATAATTAAAAGTAAAGATGAAAATAAAGTAGTTATAATAATAAGTGCATATGATGATTTTAGATTTGCCCAAAAAGCTGTGAGGGTAAGGGCAGACGATTATTTATTAAAGCCTGTTAGACCAGATGATATAATAGGATTATTAAAGAAATATAAAAATAAGAAATATTCTATTGATAATAGCATACAAGAATTACTAACAAATATATATGAGTGTAATTATAAGAAATCAAAGGATATATTAAAGGAAATAATAGAGTATTTCCGTGAAATATATACCATTGATAACCTTGAATATATTAAAAAGCTTGGGAAAGATATAGCCAATAAAATGATAAATGTGCTAAAGCAAATGGGTTTAAATTACATGAATATATGTAAAAAATCAAATTATAATCAAAGGTTAAGCTATGCTATCAACATCTATGGCGTAGCAGAATGTCTACAGGATATTTTGGGTGAGGTTTTCGATGAGATAATTAAAAGTAAAACCTCGTATAAAAATAACGAGCTTAATTGTGCATTAAATTATATAGAAAAAAATTTAAAAGATAATATTACCTTACAGGATGTATCTAAATATGTGAATTTGAGTAACAGTTATCTAAGTAGATTGTTTAAAAAGGAATTAAATATTAATTTTGTAAGGTATATAGCCCTTAGAAGGATTGAAGAGTCAAAGTATATGTTGAAAAATACCAATATTTCAATAAATGATATTGCATTTGATATGGGATATAATGAGCCAAATTATTTTTGTAGAGTTTTTAAAAAGATAGAGGGATTAACACCTACCCAATATAGAGTAAATTCAAAGTGAAAATATGTATTTTAATGTGAACCCATGGGGTGTTTCAGAATGAATGAAGTTCTGAAGCACCCCATCATTTTTTTTTGCAAAATTATAGATATCAAAAAAGTATAGCTTTATGACAAAAAAGTATTGTTTGCATAAAAGAACACAACGGGGAATTGAGCAAATAATTATAGAAAAAGCATAAATTTGTATTAAAAATTTTGAATGGAAAACGATATCATAATCTTAAATAGAAAGGAATTTTAATTATTTTTTCTTACAATTTAGTATCTATACCAGAAAAATTCGAAGGGAGGTTTAAATATGACTAGAGATACCTTAGGAATGATAGAAACAAAGGGATTAGTCGGAGCTATTGAAGCTGCTGATGCCATGGTAAAGGCAGCAAATGTTCGTTTAGTAGGTTATGAGAAAATAGGCTCTGGACTTGTAACAGTAATGATCACAGGTGATGTAGGTGCAGTGAAAGCCGCCACAGATGCAGGAGCCGCTGCTGCTGAAAGAGTAGGCGAAATTGTATCCGTTCATGTAATACCAAGACCACATAGTGAAGTAGCATCAATATTACCTGTAGAATAATTGAATTTTATGGAGGTGTAAAATTTGGATAATCAATTAATGGAACAAATAATGGCCGAAGTGATGAAGAACATAGACAAACCTAGGGAAGCAGTGAAGGAAGTAGGGAACTGTGAAGCAATGGCAGAAACAAGTAAAGAAGCAAATAAGGTGTGTAACAAAAGCTATTGTAGTTTAACAGAATTCGTAGGTACAGCAATAGGGGATACAATAGGCTTTGTTATTGCCAATGTAGATTATGCATTACATGAAATGATGAAAATTGATAAAAAATATAGATCCATTGGTATTATCGGAGCCCGTACAGGGGCGGGCCCTCAAATTATGGCCGCCGATGAAGCAGTTAAGGCTACAAATACAGAGATTATTTCAGTTGAACTAGCTAGAGACACAAAGGGTGGAGCTGGTCATGGATCTTTGATTTTATTTGGAGCAGAGGATGTATCCGATGCAAGGAGAGCAGTAGAAGTGGCTTTAAAGGAATTAGACAGAACCTTTGGAGATGTTTATGGAAATGATGCTGGGCATTTAGAATTTCAATACACAGCTAGGGCGAGCTATGCTTGCAATAAAGCCTTTAATGCACCGGTAGGAAAAGCCTTTGGTTTAATTGTTGGGGCCCCTGCGGCAATAGGCGTTCTTATTGCAGATACCGCAGTCAAATCTGCGAATGTTGATATAATCGGATATGCTTCACCAGCAGATGGAACAAGCTACAGCAATGAGGTAATCGTAATGGTTAGCGGTGACTCTGGTGCAGTTAGGCAAGCAATTATTGCGGCGAGGGAAGTAGGAATACAAGCATTACAGGCCTTAGGAGATAAACCGACATCAACTACTACACCATATATCTAAACATAATGTTGAGTATAAGAAGGTAATAAAAGGAGGGTTTTAAAGTGAATATTTTGTCAAAGGGCTTTGAAGTTCCAACTCAAAGAATAGAGATATTAAAGGAACAAATATTGTCAGCAGTACCTTGTATCGAAGTTGAAAGGGCACTTTTAATCACAGAATCATTCAAAGAAACAGAGGGCAGTCCTGCTATTATACGTAGAGCAAAGGCTTTAGAAAAAATACTAACGGACATTCCTATAACTATTAGAAAATCAGAACTTATTGTAGGAAGTTTAACTAAACATCCCAGATCATCACAGGTGTTCCCAGAGTTTTCAAATAAATGGCTGAAGGATGAGTTTGACAGAATAGGAAAGAGAAATGGTGATTCTTTCCAAATAACAGAAGAGGACAAAAAACAACTAGAAGTAGTTTTCCAATATTGGGATGGAAAAACAACAAGTGAATTAGCTACATCATACATGTGTCAAGAGACTCTAGATGCCATGAATGCCAATATGTTCACCGTTGGTAACTATTATATGAATGGTGTAGGACATATTTGTGTAGATTATGGAAAGATATTGGCAAAGGGTTATAATGGAATAATTGCTGAAGTCGAGGAAGTAATGGCTAAAGCAGATAAGAGGGATCCAGGGTACATAAAGAAAAAGCAATTCTGGACATCTATAATTATTTCCTGTAAAGCTGCGATTGCTTATGCAAATAGATATGCAGAACTAGCAAGGGAGTTAGCAAATAAATCCTCAAATTCAAGCAGACGAGAAGAATTATTACAAATCGCTAAAAATTGTGAAAACGTACCGGCTAATGGAGCGACTTCGTTCTATGAAGCTTGCCAGTCCTTCTGGTTTGTACATGCAATTATAAATATTGAGTCTAATGGCCACTCTATATCGCCAACGCGTTTTGACCAATACATGTATCCCTATTTAAAAAAGGATTCAAATATCACAAAAGAGCAAGCTCAAGAACTTGTAGATTGTGTTTGGATTAAACTAAATGATATAAACAAAGTACGTGATGAGGTTTCCACAAAGGCCTTCGGTGGATACCCAATGTTTCAAAACCTAATTGTTGGTGGACAGACACCTGAAGGAAAGGATGCCACAAACCAATTATCATATATGGCTATGACAGCCACTGCACATGTTAAATTATCACAACCGTCTCTTTCTATAAGGGTATGGGATAAAACTCCTGATGAATTTTTATTAAGGGCCTGTGAGCTAAGCCGTTTAGGTTTAGGTATCCCTGCCTATTATAACGATGAAGTAATAATTCCTGCCCTAGTAAATAGAGGATTAACGTTACAAGATGCCAGGGACTATGGAATAATTGGATGCGTTGAGCCACAAAAGCCGGGAAAAACTGAAGGATGGCATGATTCGGCATTCTTTAATCTAGCAAGGGTATTAGAATTAATGGTTAACAACGGTATGGATAAAGGAAAACAGCTTGGACCTAAAACAGGAGATTTTACTAAATTTACTTGCTTTGACCAAGTTATAGGAGCCTACGCAAAGCAAATGGAGTACTTCGTACAGCATTTAGCTGCTGCCGATAACTGTGTGGATATAGCCCATGCTGAAAGGGCACCATTACCATTTTTATCCTGCATGGTAGAAGATTGTATAGGTAGAGGTAAATCCCTTCAAGAGGGTGGAGCGCATTATAACTTTACAGGACCACAAGGTGTTGGGGTTGCCAATGTAGGGGATTCCCTAGCTGCAATCAAAAAACTTGTATTTGATGAAAATAAAATATCATTAAGCCAGTTAAAACAAGCCCTTGACACCAATTTTGGTTCAATGGATGAAGTATGTTGCACGGATGGTTCAGAGGATGTAACATACAAGCTTGTTATGGCGGCGGTTAAGAGAGTACTATATGAAAACAATAAGATATCTGAAGATGAATTAAAGGAAGCATTAAATATTAATCTTAATGGCATTGGAAAATCATCCTGTGGTAATCTTGATATGGATAATATTAGACAAATGCTTATAAACAGGGCACCAAAGTTTGGTAATGATATAGAGGAAGTTGATGAATTAGCTCGTCAAGGTGCGCTGATTTACTGTAAAGAAGTTGAAAAATATACAAATCCCCGTGGAGGTAAATTCCAAGCGGGTCTATACCCAGCTTCTATCAATGTTCTATTTGGAACACTTGTTGGAGCTACGCCTGATGGAAGAAAAGCATATGAGCCCTTAGCAGATGGTGTATCACCAGTAAGGGGATCGGATTGTAGTGGACCAACTGCTGCAGCTAATTCTGTTGCAAAATTAGATCATTTTATTGCATCTAATGGTACTTTATTCAATCAAAAATTCCATCCGGCTGCTTTACAGGGAGACAGCGGATTAAGAAACCTAGCATCATTAGTACGTAGTTACTTTGATAATAAAGGTATGCATGTACAGTTCAATGTAATTGACAAGGAAACCCTTGTTAAGGCACAAAACAATCCTGACGAATACAGGGATTTAGTTGTTCGTGTTGCAGGTTACAGTGCGCAGTTTATATCCCTGGATAAAGCAATTCAAGACGACATAATCATGAGAACAGAGCATGATTTCTAAATAATAATATACTCACATTAAATATCAAGACTTAAAATTAAAATAAGTCTTGATATTTGAGGAAATTGCATAACTCTGACTTAGCTAAGCCTAATATGGGAATATCATCCTTAATTCAATTACTTAAGATATAAGCATATTTGATGGTATAGCTTTGTGGCTTTCAAAACCACATATAGTAGATGATTTCTGTAGAAAGTAATTATGCAATTTGCTCATTTAATAGTGCATATTCCTAAAGAGGAGTGAAAAACTTGCTAAACCCAGAAATAAACTATCAAGAGGCAGGAATTGTTTTTAATATGCAACGTTTTTCCATCCATGATGGACCAGGTATAAGAACTATAGCATTCTTGAAAGGTTGTCCACTAACCTGCCATTGGTGTAGTAATCCTGAATCCCATAAAAAAGAACCACAGGTCATGTTCAATATAAATAATTGTGTAGGATGTAGAAAATGTGAGAAGATTTGCTCATTAGGGGCCATTGACTTTAACCTTCCAAATAGAATTAATCAAAGCATATGCACAGGCTGTGGAAAATGTGTGGATGCCTGTTTACCAGGAGCATTAGTTATGTCGGGCTGCAAAAGAACCGTAGAGGATGTAGTTAACGAATTAAAAAAAGATGTTGCTCAATATAGAAGATCCGGGGGTGGTATTACACTTTCAGGTGGAGAACCTTTGTCCCAGCCCGATTATGCCTCAGAATTACTTAAAGCATGTAAATCATTAGGATGGCATACAGCAATGGAAACCACAGCATTTGCAAGTGAAGATGCTATAGAAAAGGTAATTCCTTGGGTTGATTTAGTTTTACTAGATATTAAAAGCATGGATACGGATAAGCATAAAAGATTTACAGGGGTAAATAACGAAATAATTTTAAAAAATGCTAAAAAAATTGCTCAATTAGGTACTGAGGTAGTTGTTAGGGTTCCTGTTATTCCATTATTTAATGCCGATGAAACCAGCATTAAGGATATTGCTGTTTTTGTAAAGAGTTTAATGTCGGTAAAGGAATTGCACTTACTACCTTACCATAAACTTGGGGTAAATAAATATGAATGTTTAGGTAAGCATTATCCAATAAACAAGGATATAACAACGCCTAACGAAGATATTATGATGAGACTTAAAAATGTCGTAGAAGCATATGGATTAAAATGTAATATTGGTGGACAGTGAAGAAACCATACACTGTGATGTAAAGAAAACCTTTAGTCCTTTTAGTTTAGAGGTGTTAAGGAGGTGAAGGGTTTGTCAAAATTTTCATTGGGGATGATAGAGACAATAGGTCTTGCAGCAGCAATAGAAGCTGCAGATACTGCGGTAAAAGCAGCAAATGTAAAGCTTTTGGGGTATGAACTTTCAAAGGGTAATGGGATGGTTACTATAAAGATTGAAGGGGATGTAGGAGCCGTCAATGCCGCCGTTAAAGCTGCATGTGTAGCTGCTGAGAAGGTGAATAAAGTTTGGAGCAAGACCATTATTCCTAGGCCTCATAGTGAAATCAATAAACTAATAGTAACTAAGGAAACCATAGGTAATACAGATGCAGGGGATGAAGATTTAAAAGAACAGAAATTAAATAGCATGAAGTATGAAGAAAAATATACTAATGATGTTCCAGATATAGCTTCTATAGAGAAAAAGAAGCAAGAAATAATTAAAGAAGAAAAACACAAAGAAGAACTACCTAAAGTAGAAGAGTTGACAATAATAGAAGCAACATCAATATTAGAAGAAATACCCGTTACAGAAGGAACAGGGCAGTCGGAAGTAGTAAAAATTGAAGAAGCTATAGAGTCAAAAAAACAAGATACATGCAAAAAAGAAAAAACAAATAAAAAAGCAAAAAAAACTTGCAATCTGTGTGGAGATCCAGAATGTAGCAGGAAAAAGGGAGAGGCTAGATCCTTGTGCATTCATTATGAAGAAATAAAAAAGTAAAGGGAGGAATATAGTATGCATAATGCATTAGGAATGATAGAAACAAAGGGATTAGTAGGAGCAATAGAGGCCGCGGATGCAATGGTAAAGAGTGCAAACGTAACTTTACTAGGATATGAAAAGATAGGATCAGGGTTAGTAACGGTTATGGTAAGAGGAGATGTAGGAGCAGTAAAGGCTGCCACAGATGCAGGAGCAGCAGCAGCGGATAAAGTAGGGGAATTAGTATCAATACATGTAATTCCAAGACCACATATGGATACAGAAAAGATTTTACCATCGGTAAAGGGTGAATAGCATTGTATCAATCATCAAAGGGAGGAATATAGTATGTACGGTGCATTAGGAATGATAGAAACAAAGGGATTGGTAGGAGCAATAGAGGCAGCAGATGCAATGGTAAAGAGTGCAAACGTAACTTTACTAGGATATGAAAAGATAGGATCAGGATTAGTAACGGTTATGGTAAGAGGAGATGTAGGAGCAGTAAAGGCTGCTACAGATGCCGGAGCGGCAGCGGCGGATAAAGTGGGAGAATTAGTATCAATACATGTAATTCCAAGACCACATATGGATACAGAAAAGATTTTACCATCGGTAAAAGAATAGAAAGGAGTATTATGTATGGCCCGAGTAGATTTAGAAATAATGATAAAAAACATTGTTGAAGAAGTTATGGATAAATTAAATGACAATATTAATGGGAGTCTTATACCTATAGGAGTTTCAAATAGACATATTCATATTAGCCGAAGAGATCTAGATATTCTATTTGGTAAAGAATATGAACTCACAAAGTTAAAGGATTTAAGACAACCAGGACAATATGCAGCTAAGGAAACGGTCACTGTAATCGGACCAAAAGGGTCCTTTGAAAAAGTAAGGATACTTGGGCCTGTAAGAAAAAATACTCAGATAGAGATATCCATGACAGATGGATTTGCATTGGGAATTAAGGCGCCCATAAGAGAATCTGGAAAGATTGAAGATACACCAGGAGTTATAATTAAAGGGCCTGATGGTTCTTTAAAGATTAATGAAGGGGTTATAGTAGCCTTAAGACATATTCATTTACCAGAGGATTATGCTGGTAGGCATGGATATAAGGATGGAGATATGGTTTCGGTGATGAGTAGTGGTCTTAGAAAAACAACATACCATAATGTTCTTCTCAGAGTTTCAGATAGGTATGAGCCAGAGATGCATATTGATATCGATGAAGCAAATGCATCGGGTATGAAAAATGGAGACAAGGTCGAAATTATAAAAAGCATAGATGATTAAAATATAAATTTATAATAATTGAATCTACAAGGCACCTTCAGTCACAATATTAGAGATTGTGCTTAATTGTACTAAATGAGGTGGTATATTTGGATTTTGATAAGATGATTCAACTAATTGCGCAAGAAGTATTAAAGAAACTCCAAAACATTCCTAAAAAAGGAATTGTTTTATTTACTGGAGGAAATATCGGATTTAAAGAAAGTATTTCTCAGATAGTAAAGCTCAAAGAAAGTGGATGGAACTTAAGGGCAGTGTTATCCAAGGAAGCGGTAAAATCCTTGGACGTTGAAAGTATTAAAGAAAATTTTGATGAAGATGATATCTTTATTGATGGTAAAAATTCCGATACAAAGGGACTATATTCAGAAATTGATGCACTGATTATAGCAAGCCTAACCATAAACTCCGCCGCTAAGATATCCACTGGTGTAGCAGATACATTACCCACACAACTTGCAGCACACTGTATCATGAATGGAACACGGATTATAGCGGCTAAAGATGCTTGTGATTTGAGAAATCCTTCAAGGCATCAATTGGGATATGATAAATTTCCTAATTCATATTTTCAAATGGTAAAAGGTCATCTTGATAAACTGGAATCATATGGTATTAAATTAATTAATGCACAAAATTTATATGACTATCTCTTGAATAGTAAAGATGTATTTTATAAAGAAAATGAAATAGAAGAACAAGTAATGGATATGGAATTTAAATTAGACAAAAGGATAATCTCAAGAGAGGATATTGTCAGTAATAGCATGAAAAAGAAAATAGTTGTTCCAATTAATGCCATGATAACTTCCCTTGCACAGGATATAGCTAGGGAAATAGGGGTTGAAATAATTAAAAGGTAGGTTTTAAGGATGTATATAGCTAAGATTGTCGGGGTGGTGGTTGCCACAACGAAAAAAGAAGGCCTAGTTGGAAAGAAGATGTTAATAGTTCAGCCCTTAGATACAGAAAATAGACCAATAGGAAATAGAGAGGTTGCTATAGATTCGGTGGGAGCAGGGGCTGGAGAGATTGTATTGGTTTCAATGGGAAGCTCAGCACGTCAGGCCTTTGAAGATCACGATAGTCCTATAGACAGGGCTATTGTAGCAATAGTAGACAGTATACAGGTGGATTGATATAGGAATAGTGTGAAAGGAGATAGTAATTAGATGTTAGAAACTTTAAATATAGATAAAGTTGTAGAAATTGTTATGAAAGAAATAAAAATGAATTCTATGATAAATGAAGATATAATATCTTCGAACTTTAAAAATAATTTAGGTGTATTTGAAGATATGAATATGGCCATTGATGCGGCATGGACAGCTCAAAAGGAATATGCTAAATGTAGTCTGGCTAGAAGGAATGAAATAATAGAGTCCATAAGAGCAGAATTAAGTAAAAGTGTTGAAATATTTGCTCAAATGGGAGTAGAAGAAACGGGAATGGGTAGATACGAAGATAAGGTTCTAAAGCATAAGCTTGCCATAGAAAAAAGCCCTGGAGTTGAAGATTTGAAATCCGATGCTAAAACAGGTGATGGAGGACTTACTTTGTACGAAATGTCTCCATTTGGAGTAATTGGTTCAATAGCACCTTCCACAAATCCTACTGAAACAATCATATGCAATTCCATAGGAATGTTAGCAGCAGGGAATTCCATTGTATTTGCTCCCCATCCCAGTGCGAAAAATGTTTCAATTTTAGCTATAGAAGTTATAAATAAAGCAATTGAGAAGGTAAATGGACCTAAAAACCTTGTTGTCACAATAAAGGAGCCCACAATTGATAGCACCAATGTAATGATCAAGCATGAAAAAGTTAATATGATATGTGCTACAGGTGGGCCCGGTATTGTAAAAATCGCATTATCCTGTGGAAAAAAAGCAATTGGTGCAGGGTCAGGAAATCCACCGGCGGTTGTTGATGAAACAGCAGATATTAGAAAAGCTGCCAAGGATATTATTGATGGATGTAGCTTCGATAATAATCTACCTTGTATAGCTGAAAAGGAAGTAATTGTGGTGGATAGTGTAGCTGATGAATTAATAGATTGTATGAGAAAATATGATACCCTTGAAATAAAGGATCAAGAAACTTTAGATAAATTGCAAAGACTCATTTTAACAGATAAAGGTACAATTAATAAAGAGTTTGTAGGAAAAAATGCAGACTACATTGCAAAGCAAATAGGGATTACTATTGACCCTAGTATAAAAGTTATTTTTGCCCAGGTAGATAGAAGCCATCCCTTCGTAGTAGAAGAACTAATGATGCCAGTACTTCCAATAGTAAGGGTAAAGGATATTGATGAAGCCATAGAACTTGCCGTTGAGGTAGAGCATGGAAATAGACATACCGCAATCATGCATTCAAAGAATATAGATAACCTAACTAGGATGGCTAGGGCAATCCAGACAACTATATTTGTTAAAAATGGGCCATCCTATGGGGGAATAGGATATGGGACAGAGGGACATACAACCTTTACAATAGCAGGCCCTACCGGTGAAGGTTTAACATCTGCAAGTACATTTACCAGAAAGAGAAGATGTGTTTTAGTTGAAGGATTCTCAATTAAATAGGGTTGAGGGTGACAATATGGAGAATAAATTACTAGAAGCTGTGAAAAGTGCAGGAATAGTTGGGGCTGGAGGAGCTGGATTTCCAACCCATGTAAAGCTGAATGCAAGGGCAGAGTATATTGTTGTAAATGGTGCAGAATGTGAGCCCCTGCTTAGGGTTGACCAACAGCTCATGGCCCTTAAAACAAAGGAAATATTAGAAGCATTAAATAGAATAGTTAAGGAGACAGGGGCTAAAAAGGGGATAATGGCCCTTAAGGGAAAATATAAGAGGGCCTTAGAAAGCCTAGATAAACATATTTCTGAGTATGGGAACCTGGAGATATTCAAGCTAGGGAATTTTTATCCTGCAGGAGATGAACAGGTTACAGTCTATGAAGTATTAAAGAGAATAGTACCCGAGGGGGGAATCCCCCTTGGTGTAGATGTAATCGTCATAAATGTTGAAACTCTATTAAATGTATATAATGCATTAAATGGTGGTGCAGTTACAGAGAAGTACCTAACTATAACTGGAGCAGTTAAGAATCCTATAACCGTAAAGGTCCCTATAGGAATAACCATAGCCCAGGCCATAGAATTAGCTGGTGGACCTTTGGTAAAAGAGTTTAAGGTCATCGACGGAGGCCCTATGATGGGTAAGATTATTGATGATATAGAGGGGCCGGTTACAAAAACAACTAAGGGATTAATACTTCTACCTAGTGATCATCCACTTCTTAGATCAAAGGATAAGAGCATAGAGAGTATGTTAAAGGAGGCAAGGACTGCCTGTTGTCATTGTTCATTGTGTACAGAGGTTTGTCCAAGGAATCTGTTAGGACATAATCTGTATCCCCATAAAATAATGAGGACAGCGGGTTATGGAAGCACCTGTGATATAAATACTTCTATAACAGAAGCCTTTCTATGCTGTGAATGTAGACTTTGTGAGCAAGCATGTATTATGGGTCTACAGCCTTGGAAACTGAATAGTCTTCTTAAAAGTCAGATGGGTCAAAGGGGTATTAAGAACGATAATAATAGAAAACCCATTGAAGCTAATCCCTTCAGGGAATACAGGAAGTTTCCAGTGAAAAAGTTAGTGGCCCGCTTAGGCCTTGAGAAGTATGATGTTGAGGCTCCACTTAAAGAAGAAATCACAAGGGAATTTAAAACTATTAAATTGAATAGAAGACAACATATAGGAGCAAGTTCTGAGCCGATTGTAAAGGTAGGAGATAGGGTTACCAAGGGGCAGATAATTTTAGAGGCTCCAGAAAATAAATTAGGAGCAAATATACATTCAAGTGTCGATGGTCGGATTGAAGAAATCCACGATGATTATATCTTGATTAGTAGTTAAAGATAAACAACCTCAAGGTTTAATATATTTTAAGTCTTAATGCTGTTTATCTATAGTATAATAAAACAGGGGGGATAGTGTAATGTTAACTATAGAGGCTTTATTAGCTGCATTTGGTGGTGGCGTATTTGGTGCCGCATTTGGAGCGTTACCCGCATTCATATTTACTGGTTTCGTAGGATTAGTTGGGGTTGCAATAATCGGTAGTGGAGGATCAGTAGATATATTAGGGCAAGTTGCATTTGGAACCTTGCTAGGGCCACATATAGCCTTTGCAGGGGGTGTGGCTGCAGCGGCCTATGCAGGAAATAAGAAAAAATCCCTAGGAGCAGGAACCGATATACTTTCACCACTAATGAAGACGAATGATGCTACGGTTTTAATCGTAGGTGGAGTATTCGGTACCCTAGGCTATGTAATCAACCACCTTTATTCAGGAGTATTAGCATTACAAACCGATACAGTTGCTATGACAGTTTTTACATCTGGACTTATAGCGAGACTTGTATTTGGATCAACGGGAATATTTGGGAAATATGAGGAAGATAAAACAGCAGGCGGGGCTGCAGGTGGATCGGTAGCAGCTAAGAGAAGATTTGTTCCCGACACTAAGTCCTTATCTACTACAATAGTATTATCATTGGGCCTTGGCCTTGCAATTTCCTATGTAGTGAATATAACACAAATAGGTACATTGGGTTTTTGTATTAGTGCAGCATCATTGATTTTTGCCCAAACAGGATTTGCCATTCCCACAACCCATCACATCACATTAATAGCTGGAATTGCTACAATGGCAACGGGTAATATTTTTATAGGAGCAATCTTTGCAGTAGTTTCCGGAGTATTACATGAAATCATTGGACTTACATTTAACAGTTATAATGATACCCATATCGATCCACCGGCAACATCAATATTTATAGTGGCCTTTATAATATTTATGTTTGCATAAACATGTCTTTTATGAAAAGAGGCGATAAAAATGAAGAATGCTATTGGACTAGTAGAATTTAAAAGTATAGCGAAGGGAATAGAGACAACGGATGCCATGATAAAATCAGCAAATGTAGAGCTAATAATTTCAACGCCTTTATGTCCTGGAAAATATATAACATTAATATGTGGAGATGTTGGAGCAGTAAAGAATGCGGTTAAGGTTGGAAAGAATGTAGGTGGCATATTTACAATTGATGACTATGTAATACCGAATGTACACAGGGATGTGTTTCCAGCACTGACGGCAACCACAGACATTGACAAAGTAACATCCCTAGGAGTTGTAGAAACGATGTCGGCGATAACGGCAGTTGTAGTAGGAGATATAGCAGTTAAAGCGGCCAATGTTCAATTACTGGAAATAAGGGTAGCACGGGGCTTAGGAGGAAAGGGTTTTGTGCTTGTTACAGGGGAGATTTCATCGGTTAAATCGGCGTTAAAGACCTGTTTAAATAGGTTACAGGATACAGGGGAGATTGTATGTACCTCCGTTATAGCTTCCCCTAGTAAAGAATTGATATCAAAAATTATTTAAATATAGAGAGTTCCAAGTAAATCTTAATTTATACATGTCAAAACATCCTATGTTTCTGGGAATTTCTGATATGTATAAATTAAAGTTTTGACTGGAATCTCTATAAAAAAAGCTTTTAATGTTTAGCTTTATCAAATGAGCAAATTGCATAATTACTTTCTATAAAATCCCTATACTACATGTAGTTTAAAAATCTTCAAAGCTATACCACCAAATATGCTATATCTTAAATATTCAAATTAAGGATGATATTCGCATATTAGGCTTAGCCAAGTAAGAGTTATGCAATTTCCTCAAATATTATGATTTATTGGTCTAGAGGGGCTGTCTCATAAAAAAATTTTATGAGACAGCCTTAGGGTGTTTTAGAATGAATGAGATTTCAAATAACTTAGAAGTTTATCATTTTAAGACATATATCACTGATAGGTTATATCAAAATTTTAAGGAGTATGGATATGGATAATGAAATACTAGATGTTAATTTTCACGATATAGAATTATCACAAGTTATAGATTTAGATTTTCTTCAAAGGCTTCAGGATAACTTTGCAGATGCCATAGGGGTGGCAAGTATTACCGTTGATATGGAGGGAAATCCTGTTACTAAGCCTAGTAATTTCACAAGGTTTTGTATGGACTTAACCAGAACTACGGATGAGGGATTGAAAAGGTGCATGAAATGTGACGCACAGGGTGGAAAGATGGCCTCTGAAAGTGGAAAGCCTACGCTATACGAATGTCATGCCGGTCTTGTGGATTTTGCAGCACCTATTATGCTTGAGGGAAGGCAGATAGGTTCTATTATTGGTGGACAGGTTCTAACAGAGGAGCCCAATGAAGAAAAATTTAGAAGTATAGCAAGAGAAATAGGTATAGACGAATATGAGTATTTAGATGCAATAAAGGAAATAGAACCAGTATCAAGGAAAAGAATTGAAAAAGCGGCGGATTTACTTTATATGGTAGCAAAAAATATTTCTGAGATGGGATACAGGAGATATAAAATAAATAGGGTTGTAGAAGTACTTAATGACAATCTAGATCAAATTGCATCTACCATGGAAGAATTAGCGGCTTCAGCCATAGAGGTTAGTGAAACACAGAATTTATTAACAAAGGAAATAGACAATGTAAATAATTTATCTGCAAGAATTAATCATTTCATAGGATTTATAAAAAATATAGCAGATGATACGGGACTTCTTGGATTAAATGCCTCAATAGAAGCCGCAAAGGCTAAGGAGGCAGGAAGAGGATTTAGTGTGGTTGCAAAACAAATAAGGAAGCTATCCGAGGACTCTAAGGAGACGGTACTGAAAATCAATAAGTTTACTACAAGTATTGAAGAGAGTGTTAAAAAAACAGTAGAAATTAGTGAGAATACCCTTACAACTAGTGAACAACAGGCTGATGCCGTTCAAGAGGTAGCTGCAAGTGTACAAGCACTAAGCGATGTGGCCCATCAGCTTTCAGATTTAGCAAAATAATCTTGGATAGTTCGTAATAAAAGAAGATATATAGTTTAAATGAAATGTTAAAATACCTTGGTTGTTTATATACATCAGAAAAAAAGCAATAAAAAATACATTTAATTATTTACTAAGGGCATACAAAGAAGGTTCAGATAAGGAAGCACGGAGAAAAATGCATGATGCCTCATGTATGGCAGGAATTGCCTTCACAAACTCATCATTAGGTATAAATCATAGCTTAGCCCATGCTGTGGGAGCAAAATTTAAGCTATCCCATGGAAAAAGCAATGCAATACTTCTTCCCTATGTTATAGGATATAATTCTGGACTTAGAAGTAATAGTATCGAAAAAGTAGAGGTTGCTGAGAGATATACACAGATTTCAAAGAGCTTAGGATTACCGTCATCAAATGTAATGGAAGGTGTAATAAGTCTAATGGAAGCCATAAAGGTTTTAAATAGGGAGATGAATATTCCAATTACAATTGAAAAGGCAGGCATTAGCAAGATTGAATTTGAAGACAGCTTAATAGATATGGTAGATGGTAGCCTTAAGGATATATGCACAGCTGGAAATCCTATAAAAACAAATAAAGATGATTTAATTAATTTGTTAAGATTGGCTTATAGGGGAGAATAATTATAATAAATTCCAAGGTTTGAATTAAGCCTTGGAATTTATTATAATTATTAAGAAGAGAAGTACAGTAAATAGATGAGATAGTTCATATATCTTAAAGCTTAATAGGAGGAATATATGAATGGATGGAATTCAAACATTTCATAGGACGGTAGAAATACCATATAAAAATGATTATATTATAGAACTGGGTACAATGAATAATATAGATGAATTAGAAAAGTTATATAATGATTTAAATGATTTTTTAGAATCAGGGACGAATTATGCAGGTTGGAAAAAAGGAGTATACCCTATTAGAGAAACTGCTGTTAGTGGTATTGAAAATAATAACTTGTTTGTATTAAAAGTAAATAATGAAATAGCAGGTTCAATTATATTAAATCATAAACAAGAATCTGCATACTCTCAAGTGAATTGGGGAATTGAAGCGGATCCGAAGGAAATTATTGTAATACATACCCTTGTTGTGAATCCAAAGTATATAAAAAATGGTATTGGGAAAAAATTAATGGATTTTGCAAAAAAATATGGTATTGAGCGAGGGATAAAAACAATTCGTTTAGATGTTTCCATCCATAATACGCCTGCAATCTCATTGTATGAAAAGTGTGGATATAAATATGTGGGAACTGTTGATTTAGGATTAAATATTCCAGAACTAGTTTGGTTTAGACTATATGAATTAGTTTTATAGGCAGAAAATATTTTAAACATATGGATTGTACAAGTGAGCAAATTGCATAATTACTTTCTATAAAATCCCTATAATATAGATTTCCCCATATTATGCCTAGCCAAGTAAGAGTTATGCAATTTTTGGTGATTAAATCAACCTATTAGAAATACTAGGTTTCAGTCGTTTGATTTTTCTATTTTATGTAAGTAGTTGCTTTATTTCTTGTAAAGTAGTGTAAACTAAATAAGGTGGTTTAAATGAGGAACGAAAATGATCCCAGAGTAATTAGGACAAAAAGAAATATAGCTGAGGTTTTATTGACTCATTTGAGACAAAAACCCTTTGAACAAATTAGTGTCAAATCCATATGTGCTAATGCAATGGTAAGGCGCTCTACCTTTTATGAGCATTTTAATGATAAGTATGATTTGTTATCTTATACTGCTAAACATGTATGTGAAAAATTTCCATCTCATATGTTTGTGGAAAATCTAGGTGAGAAAGAGCGATATAAAAGGTTGATGGTTGAGTTTTTAGATTTCTTTGAGGAAAACGAAGCTATAATAAAAAATCTTCGAAATAGTAAGGAGGAGACCCTTATAGAGGATATTTTTTTTGAAAGAATATCTCGGGATCTTTTGTTTACAATGAAAAGATATTTGGAAAAGAATGGTAAATCAGATATTCATCCTGAATTATATGTTAACTACATTAATAATGCAGTTTTTGGTGGTTATATATGGTGGCTGAAAGAAAGAAAGCCTATTTCAAAAGAAGATTTGATAGAACAGTTGTTTAAATTGGTCATGATAGATTAAAGTATCGCAAAAAGTAAAATATCTATATAGCCATGTTAGTATTAATTTAAGAAACCGAGGTTATTGTACATAGAAATTATCTTATATAAGTCTCTTACGGGATTATTCTTTTAATTTTTATTTGTTTTATTAAAGCTAAAATAAACCGATATTTATTGTATAAACTTCAATTATATTATCTATAAAAATGGACATATCATTCCTTTTTGTTTTTCTATATGAACAAATTGGAGAAGAGTGTCCTTTTTTTTTGACATCTATTTTAATATAATTAGCTTGAATACAAATTTGTATGTTCCAAGTTCTTAAGAAATTTCTTAAATATAGCAATTGTTGAAAAATATTTAGTTGCAGTATAGATTGTATTATTTGAGATAATCCTATTTCGCTTAGTAGCAACAGAGTTTTGATCTTATTGCCAACTAAGTATCTAATTTCTTAGTAAGCAAATCTGGTTGGTTTTGTCTGTTAACATTGAAGTCAATTGATATTTTTTTTTAGCTTGTATAAAGATTTATAGAAAATTAAGCTTGTTGGAGATGAAGGACGGAACTGAATTATAGAAATATTTCTGATTGTGAAGTCATTCATGGGCTGAAGGTTATAACCCTAGGTAAACTATCTTATTGAATTAATATTCTGTATAGGGTTTTCATAGTATAACTTAATTTATACATGTATAAATACCTAGTGTTTCTGGGCGTTTTAAGTATGCATAAATTAAAGTCTTTACTTAAATCCCTATAACCGGGAAGTTTGTATAAAATAAATTATCAACAAAAATATTGTAAAAGGAGATATTCTAAATGAAACTTACAATGGAAAATTTAGAAGTAAAGGATATTCAATTTGCTGACAATACATATTTCAAAGATGGAATATTGTATGTATGCAAAAAGGAATTGCTTAATCATGTAAAAGATGAACCGTTATTGAAGGAGATAGAATTTAATATCGTTAGACCAGGAGACAGTGCTAGGGTTATTGAGATTCTAGATGCAATAGAACCACGATGCAAAGTGGGAGATGATTATAATAATTGGCCTGGGCATCTAAATGAAAGTTTTAAGACTGCTGGTCAAGGAACAACTAGAGCTTTAAAAGGTATGTCCGTTCTTACTTGTAATTTTGTTCCAAGCCGTATTATGCGTCATGGAATTTCCCTAGATATGTCAGGAGAATATGCTGCATACTCACCATATAGTAAACTTGTCAATTTGGTTACGGAAATTAAACTTACGGATGATGATACTCTTAAGGCTGCCATAAAGACTGCTGCCCAAGCTAATTATGAACCAGGAGAGGAAATAGTAGGCTTCTTTGCAAAAACTGAAAGTATACCAGTAGAAGAAAGATTTGAAGCAATAAAAAGAATAAAACTTAAAATCAGCACATATATTGCTCAGAAAACTTTAGATGTACAAGCTGATAGCATAGAGGTTTTTGATAATGAAACTAGATATCCTAATCTACCTAGAGTCGGTTATGCACTGCAACTCGTAACAGAACAGTATAATTGTGATGGATATAGCGAATCAATGTTCTATGGTTATCCTATTCAAGATAATTTACCTTGGGTTGTAGAACCTACAGAGGTTTTAGATGGTGCTATTGCTCAATGTAGTTATGGTCGTTATATGCTAACTTATGAAATCCAAAATGCTGCTGTTATAAAGGATTTATTCCGTGAGCATGGAAAAACTTTTGATTTTGTAGGAATGGTATTGACATCAGTGAGTTCTGAAGCAAAAAGAAGAAATCTAACTTCGCAAATGGTTGGTAACATTATGAAGGAAACATTAAAAGTAGATGGTGCTATATTTACTAAGTGTATGGGCGGGGCACCTACTATTTGCATGGGATTAGCAGCCTCAGCATGTGAAGATAGAGGTATTCACACTGTAGAAATTCAAGATGCCTTTAATCCAATTAATAATATGAATTCAGAAATGATTTTTAATGATATTAGAGTAGGTAAGATTAATCATTCAGTATCTTTTGGTAACGCGGCTGTAGGGAATAGAATGGTTATGGATAAAATTTATGGGGGTATTCCTGAGACTCCAGTATGGGGTGTAGGTAGTGGTAGCTTTTATACTTATGACAAAGAGCAAGTCAATACATTTGAGTCACAAAGTTCAATTGGACACATATTAGGAGCTATTGCATATTTAGGTGGCTTCAATATGCGTGCAGTTGAATATTAGAAATTTGATTTAGAAAAGGAGTATATTATATGGAGACTAAAAAAGCAAGAATAGTGTGTTATATTAATCAGTTCTTTGCTCAAATTGGTGGAGAAGATAAGGCCAATGTCGGAGTAAGTGTTAAAAATGAACCTGTAGGACCAACGCTTTTATTTGACAAAATGCTTAAGGATATAGGTGATGTAGTTGGTACTGTCATATGTGGGGATAATTACTTTGTAGAAAATCAGGATCAAGCAATAGATGAGGCTATGAAAATAATCGAAGAGCTTAAACCCGATATATTCTTTGTGGGACCTTCATTTACCGCAGGTCGCTATGGTATGAACTGTGGGGCCATTGCCATGGCAGTAAGTAAGAAATTAGGAATACCATGTATTGCAGGAATGAATGAAGAAGCTCCTGCTGTTCCGATATATCAACAAAGTATGTTCATTTTAAAGACAGCACAAAGTGCAAGAAGACTAAAAGATGCTGTAAAGTCCATGGTAGGGGTAGGTAGAAAAATTCTTACAGGAGAAAGAGTTGGAAGTGCAGCCTTAGAAGGTTATTTTATTAGAAATAGATTGATTAATGAATTAGTTGAAAAAACAGCTTCACAAAGAGCCATCGAAATGCTTAAAAATAAGCTTACTGGTGATGAGTGGGTGTCAGAAATTGAAGCTCCAAAATATAAGAAAATAGAGCCACCTAAACCATTAGCTGATATAAAAAATGCAAAAATAGCTATAGTTTCAGATGGGGGTTATATACCTACTGACAACCCAGATCAAATTAAGTCTGCTGCGGCGTCAACCTTTGGAAGATATGACTTAGATCATCTCGTAAAAGAAGATGGTATGGTAATACATGCAGGATATGATAAGGTATATGTAGATGAGGACCCAAATAGACTTCTTCCTAGAGATGCTATGAAGGAACTAGAAGAGCATGGTGAAATTGGTTCTTTGTCACCATATACTTATATGACCACCGGTAATGTAATGGCAGTAAAAATTGCTGAAAATATTGGGGATGAAATTGTAAAAGGATTGTTAACTGATAAAGTAGATGCAGCTATACTAACTTCAACGTGAGGTACTAGTACACGCTGCGGTGCAGTGATAGCTAGCAAAATAGAGGAAGCCGGCATACCTGTTGTTCAAATAACAGCTGTTGTAGATGTTCCTAAGACTGTAGGTGTTTCAAGAATCTTAAGAGGCGACACCATTTCAAGTCCTCTTGGCAATCCAAATCTTCCGAAAGAAGAAGAAGATAACGGTAGAATGTCCCTTGTGATCAAGGCAATGGACATGCTGACTAAGCCAGGACAAGTTGGCGTAGTTGAGACCGTTGAATTAGGATAGTAGTTTCATGACAATGTAAGATAGTAGAATAAGTTTTAAAGAATCTTTAAACCAATGGTATAGACAGATTTTGGAATAATATCTGTACTCAAAATAATAGATAACTCTTATGATCGTATTGAAATTAAATTCAATTCAATGCGGTCTTTTCTTATGTTGATTTTGATGTAATGTTTCTTGACGATTGTTCTACCTCGAGAGGTGGTACCGACCTCCATTTTGACAGAAAACCCAGGAATAACTAAAAATAAAGTGTTAGTGTCAATTTTAGAGTATCATAAACAACAAGTTGGTTTTTCAAATGAACTAGTTGAAGAAACTGTAATAACAATAACTAAACCTTATGATAGACAGTGGATTCATATTTAGAATAACAAAACTGACTTAGCAGGGATTATAGAATTTGCCAATAATCACAATATTCCCATTGCTTCATTGCGATGAATTTGATAAAATTAAACATCCTGTATTCTCCTATTTCCTTGAGCCGACATAATTAATAATGGATGAACAGCTCCAAAATATCACATGCTTTTGCAAAGTTTTTATATTGCCAGGCTGTTAAAAATATTAGGTGTAGAGAATAATTTAATAGAGAATCCTAAAGGTTTTTTATTTTTCTTGATTATGTAGATAAAATAAGGGAGGTTGTTGTAAAGTGATTAATATGATATCAACATGCATTGTTGGTGGGATATTTTTGTTTATAACAATTGCCACTGTAGTAAAAATAGGGGTAAAAGAGGGTATAATAGAATTAAAGAAACAAGATTTTACTTAGTTTAAATAGGAGGAATATTAATTTATGAAAGATAAGAATAGGAATCTATTTATAGTAAGCATAGGGATAATTTTTTGGATACTTTATCTTTGTGACTCTGAAATGTCTAGATATGGGATTTATACAATTTTCAGTTATAACACCCACGAAGTTCTGTCTATAATACCATTTCTATCTATTACTGTTACTGTATTTTGGCTATTGGGATTAATAATAAAATTTATTAGAGATAAAAGCATTAAAGCAAATAAGTTTTTATGTATTTTACTGATTATTTTATTTATTGTTCAAGGGATGTATATATTAGATGAAAGTCAGATAGTAACTACATCGTTTGTTACAGATATAGATAGAATCAATAGGGATAAGATGGAAATTGTTATTTATACAGATGAATATGATTTAACATTGGATTGTCCAATGATAGTATTAGACTTATTGAAAACTGATGGCACAGAATACGGTATTACCTATGAGTGGAATAAAAAAAATCCAAAGTATGGTAAACTATGTATTGTACAGTCTATAAATTAAGATTTATCCTAAACTCTATATCCGAAATTAATGAAGTATTATATTTGAGGAGGTCTGATATGAATATTAATTCACTCAATTTATATCAAGGGCAGGCTTCAAATTATTCTAGTAAGCCAAGTAATCAAACTAGTAAATTTATTGAGATATTGAAAAGTTGAATTAAAGTACCATTAGTTTTTTCAAAGGAAAGTACTATACTATTATCTGAAATATCCATTATTATTTATCTACAAAGCCATGGAAATTTTCCTTAAGAGGTATAGTTTAGTTTCTCACTCCTAAAATCCCCTCTTACTGTTTTTCTAATAAATATGATCATAAATAAAATCTCCTTGGTTAATATTTCAGTTTTTACCAAGAAGATTTTATTTACATAAAAATTTTAAGATATTTATATGGAGTCTAATAATTCTTTGTCAAGTACCATTGAGTTGAAAGATTTTACCACAAGATCTTTCAAATAATCGAATAGCTTATCTAAATATTTTGTAACCTCGTCAGTTGAGCCACTTGCAATTGCGCGCATCAATCCTATATGACCATAATTAATATTCTTAGTCATTTCTTCGTCTACATAGTAACGCTGAAAATAAATTCTACGAGATGAGGGTTGCAATGGTTTGAGGGCCCCAGCTGCATATACATTGCGAGCACAATCTGCAATAAAGAAATTAAATTCATCATCAATTCTTATTGCTTCAACTGCATCTTTATTTTTTGTAGCTATTTCGTAACGGCCGGCTAGTTCTAATAGGTGTTCTCTTTCTTTTGCAGTTGCGAATTTAGTTGCTCGTAACATGATGAGCTTTTCTAGTAATCTTCTAACCTCCATCTGGAGTAAGGCTTCTTCTAATCTTATTGGTAATATAGTAATTCCACTTCTTGGAATAATTTCTACGAGTCTAGTTTGTTCTAACTTTTTTATAGCTTCTCTAACGGGGGTTCTACCAATATTGATAAAACTACTTAGTTCTTTTTCAGAATAAGATTGACCGGGCTTTAGTTCTAAAGTAACAATTGCTTCTTCAAGGATATAATATGCTTTTTCCGTCAGATTTACAAAAGTCATATTTTCAAAGTACTCAAGTCTTTTGTACATTTATGGTGCCTCCTTTAAGTCCTTCTATAGAGAGTTTAGGGTAAATCTCAATTTATCCATATCAAAATAGCCCATACTGTTGGGAGTTTTGATGTGGATAAATTAAAGTTTTGACTGAAATCTCTATACATTTAACATTTTAATACAAATACTTATGGAATACAATGTATGATAATTTATACATAAAGGTAATAGAATAATCCTATGCCCAAAACCTAGGAAAATCCAATTAATATTAGGCAAACGCTTGCAAGATAATATATTTGTGATATAATACTAATATATTTATAATATATTACAAAAAGGAAGGAGAATTTCTATGAATCAAAAGAAATCAAGATTCGAAAATGTAGACCACAAATTAATGTGGCCATCAATTATTTTTGTCCTTGCAGTTATGATTTTAGCTGCGCTTTTTCCAGAAAAGCTTAATGCATTAACGGCGAAGGGGGCAGGATTTATTACACATCAACTTGGATTTATTATACAAATAGTTGCTTTAGGGTGTGTTGGTGTATTGGCGTGGTTAGCATTTGGTAAATACAGCACAGTACGTTTTGGTGGTAAAGATGCAAAACCAGAGTTTTCTTTTGTAAGCTTTGCATTCATGATGTTTACAGCCGGTGTAGGGGCTGGCTTGGTATATTGGGCTATAGGAGAGCCTATATATTATATGCAATGGCCGCCATATGGATATGAGCCAATGAGTGCTGAAGCAAGTACTTGGTCAATTGCTTATTCAATCTATCATTGGAATATTATTGGATGGAGTATTTTCTTACTTCCTGCAATTCCATATGCTTATTACTTGCATAATAGAAGAAAAACGAATTTAAGACTTAGTGCCCTATGTACTGAAGTAATAGGGGAAAAACATGAAAGTTCGTGGTTAGGATATTTGATTAATATATTTGCAATTTTTGGGACATTAGGAGCATTTTCAACCTCGATGGGGGTTTCAGCCGATCTATTGAGTGCTGGGCTAAATAAATTATTTCATATTCAACCTACTGTTGGAGTGAAAGTAGCTATTGTTGCGTCCTTCATAATTTTCTATGCAATAATTATGTTATTAGGACTTAAAAAAGGTATTAGTAAATTAGCTAACATCTGTGTTTATATTTCCGTGGGTATGATTACATTTATTCTAATGGCTGGGCCTACTTCATTTATTATAAATTATACTTCCGATAGCGTTGGGATGGTATTAAATAACTTTTTTAGAATGTCATTTTATACAGATCCAGTAATGAAATCCGGGTTTCCACAGGATTGGACAATTTTTTACTGGGCATGGTATTTTGCATATTTAGTAATGATGGGATTATTTATAGCAAAGGTATCCTATGGTAGAAAAATAAAGGAAGTAGTATTGACATGTGTGATAGGATCATCCCTTGGATGTATGCTATTCTTAGGAATTCTAGGGGGATATACCGTAAATGGTATATTAACGAATACATTGCCAATTATAGAATGGTTTACTAATCTAGGATTGGCAGGAGCCATCATTGAAGTTATTGCTTCCGTTCCACTTGGATCTATAGTTTTAGTAATATTTTTAATTGCTGCATATTTCTTAATAACAACTACTATGACTTCCGCAACCTATGCTGTATCTATGATGACAACTAAGAATTTAAAACCAAATGAAGATCCGGATTTAGCAGTTAGATTAATTTGGTGCGTAGCGGTTGGGGCGATCTCTATGGTTGCTTTATTAATGGGTGGCGCTATCAATACTATTAAATCAATGGCTATTATTTCAGCACCTCCAATGATTGTTCTCTACATCATTATGTTTATTTGTTTACTAAAATGGCTCAAAAAAGATTATAGAATAAAGGAAAGACTGGAGGAACTTTCTAGTGATGACAATTAATAAAACTTCAGTAAAGCAAGATGAAAACACAGTTTATCGAAAGGAACAAGTAACTTTTGACAATATAGAGCTGATTGGGGAGTATGATGTGGTAGTGGTGGGTGGAGGTCCAGCCGGTGTAGCCGCAGCTGAAACCACTGCTAGACAAGGTTTGAAGACATTGTTAGTTGAAAAAAATGGTTTTCTAGGAGGACAAGCCGTTGGTGGTTTATCTGGAACTATTTGTGGTCTATACTTAACCAATGAAGAATGGACTTGTAAAAATGGGCCGAAGCAAATTGTCTTTGGTTTTGCAGAAAAGTTAAGGCAAAGATTACTAAGAAATGGAGGATTATCTGAACCTCAGCTTTATGGCAATACCTATGTAGATGCTCACGATCCATTTGTTTGGAAGTATTCAGCAGAAGAATTAGTAATTGAAGCGGGTGCCGAAATTCTATACCATACAGTAGTAACCGATGTAAGGGTAGAAGATAGAAAGATAAAGGAAGTTGTTGTAAATACAGCCGATGGCTATGGATTAATCAAAGCCGATTATTTTATCGATACTTCGGGAGATGCAGTGCTTGTTGCGGCTGCTGGTGGTGAATTTAGGATGGGGCACAATGGCGTTGTCCAAAATCCATCACTAATTTTTATGATCAATGGCGTTGATGATGAAAAATTCTGGAATTATTTTGGAGAAAACACAATTTGCAACGATGATTTTTCTGAAAAAATTCGTGAAGCGGAAAGAAAATTTGGTGTAAGCTTACCAAGAAAGAAAATATGGATTTTTAAATGTCCAAATAAGGGACAGCTATATATTAACGCTACAAGTATATCTAAAAATGATGGGAATTGTTTAAACTGTATTAAGGCTGAAGAGCGGACTTATGCCGAAATAGCTGCTAGAAAACAGGCATTAGCTTATTTTAGATTATTGAAGGAATATATTCCTGGTTGTAAAAACAGCTATATTACAGTCACTGGGAGTGAGGTAGGAGTTAGGCAAACAAGGTCTATTGTTGGGAAAAGGACTTTATTGAATACAGATGTAGAGAATTGTGTCAAGTTTGAGGATGGTATTGCTAAAAGTTCTTGGCCCATTGAACTACATCGTGGCGAAAGACCCAAATTATTTTGGCTGCAAAATGATTATTATGAGATTCCATTTGGAACAATGGTTCCTGCTAGTTTAGATAATGTTTTGGTAGCGGGTAGATGTATTGATGCAGAGCATGAAGCCTTAGCATCATCAAGAGTAACTGCACAGTGTTTTTCACAGGGATACGCGGCGGGAATAGCTATGATGTTATCCAAAAAAACTAGAACTAAGGTCTATGACATAGATGGGAAAGATGTAAGAAAAGCGTTGAAAGAAGATGGCGCTAGATTATAAATGAGAAAATTCCATAATACATTTAAAGAATTTTTCAATACAAAATGTATTAGAGAGAGTCAAGAAAGTAATCTATATATTGTATTTCAAAATTGATAATGTCAATTATGCAAGTTTCTCAAATAATATAATGGAGGAAAAATTATGAAAGAAAATCTAATTAAATCAATTGAATTTTTACCGGTGAATATTTCAGCTTCAAACTGGAGTCAAAACACTTGTATTGTTAAAGTAACTGATAATGCAGGTAGATATGGAATAGGGGAAGCAGATGGTTCTCCAAGTGTAATTGCAGCATTTGCAAATTGTGAGACGGAACATAAATGGTTAACTAATCTTACAGAAGTATTAGTAGGTAGAGATCCTATTGAATTTGATGCTAACTGGGATTTAATGTATGAAACCACACGCTGGATTGGAATGCGTGGATTTGGGATGTTTGCAATCTCAGGTATTGACATGGCTTTATATGATTTAGCTGGAAAACAGCATAATTTACCGGCTTATAAATTACTAGGTGGACAATTTAGAGATAAAGTTACGCCCTATTTCACCCTATATCCCGATTGTCCATCGGATTCTGAACCGGAAATTGCATTAAAAGCTTATGAGCCCTTATTGAAAAAAGCTAAAGAGAAAAAAGTCAAGGCCGTTAAAATATGTATTATGCAGGATGCAAAGATGACTAAACAACAAGTAGTGGATTACTTAAAAGCATGTCGTAAAATGCTGGGGCATGATATCGACATGATGTGTGATTTCCTATATCGTTTCACGGATTGGGAAGAATGCAGATGGATTTTAGATAGAATTAAAGATGTAGATTTATATTTCGCTGAAGCCATGTTACCCCATGACGACCTAGAAGGACATAGAAAATTATCAGAGACAGTGTCCACGAGGATTTGTGGTGCTGAAATGGCTACCACTAGATTTGAATGTGAACAGTGGCTAAAATATTCTAAGGTTTCAGTTATTCAACCGGATTATAATAGGGCCGGAGGGTTAACTGAATTACGTCGAATCATGCATATGGCGGAGCAGTACAATGTTCAGGTTTCTCCTCATCAATGGAAAACAGGTATCACAGCTGCAGCTTGTAGACATTTGCACATTGCTAACAAATATACCACTTATGTAGAATATTTACATCCGGATTTTTATGGTGGATCATTGAGAAAAAACCTTACTACAAATGAAGCTCCTATTATTGATGGGTACTTAGAAAAATCAGAAGTTCCAGGTCTAGGCATTGATATTAATAAAGAATTTTATAAAGAGATAACGGGAAAAGAATTTTAGTTTAAATAGCTAATGTAAGGGTGTAAATGCAAAGAAGATGTTTCTATTAAAGAAAAGAAACATCTTTTTTTGTACTAATCTTATTTATTTAAATGGGGAAATTGAAAAAATAAACAAAACGATCAATCTAATTGACAGTATCAATAATGTGGGAGATAATGAAAATATCATTTATGTACCAAGGAAAATCAAGCTTTATCAAGTAAGGATATCTCACTAAAGAACTATCAACAAAAGGAGGAGAAAAATGAAGAGTTTTGAGACATCAAAGTTGGTCAAGGGTGAAGATATGAATCATCACGATACTTTATTTGCAGGAAGGATGGCTGAGTGGTTTGCTGAGGCATCTTTTTTAGGAGCATCTAACCTATATGGCAAATATGGTGAGGCAGATCATCTAGTGGCTGTTGAGATTCATTCCATGAAATATTTAGGCCCTTCCTTTAATGGTGATATGATTAGATTTGTATCAACGGGTATACAAGCAGGTAAAACTAGTCTAACGGTCTATACTAAGGTACTTAGAAACAATACAGATATTAAGGTGGCAGAAGGTTTTGTAACCTTCGTTTGCATTGATGGTAACAAAAAGAAAATACCACATAATATTGTGATTGATGAACCAAAAACAAATGAAGAAATAGATATACTTGAAAGATTTAACAAAATAAGGGCTAAATGATATAATGAAATTGGTAATGACTAGTAGAGTTAAGTTAGAACCTAAGTAACTTTTTATATAAAAATGAGACTATACCAAATAGGACGTTTTAAGACTAATATTCAGTAGACAAGTAAGAAAAGACTAATCGTAAAGTCCCTACTTATAATTCCTATAAGGGGACTTTTATTTTATACATTTAGGATTTACAGTTAATTTAAATGCTTAGGAAAATAGCTTCGTTAACCATTATTCACCATTAAAATAGATGATTACTTGGCATAAAAGTTTACAAAATAGAAACATATTTTTATTCTTTAGAAATCAAAGCCTATTATAATATATGTATAAAAAATAAAGGAGTAGGTATAATGGTGAACAAAAATAATTTTAAGAAGAAAATAAGTATTTTTTTAGCCACAAGCATAATATTTGGATGCACAATACCATGTAGTGCTGAAGCTATGAAGAATGAAAAAGGGAAAATACATGTTTTAGAAAACCAGCAAAAAGAGATTGATGATGTATTAATTATTAGGGCGATTGATAAAATTGAAAAATTTGCTGCCTATGCTTGGTTAAATAATGATGAAATTATAGGTAAAAATAGAAACAACCAAGTAGAAAATATATGTATATATAATTGCAAAAAAAATGAAATGATATCGGTGACCAATAATAATGATAAGAATATCGAATTCAGTATTAGTGGATTAAGCGACATTACGAAACAATTAAATAATGATTTCATCATGATAGAAGAGTACAATAGACTGAAAAGAAAAACTAGTAGAACTTGGTATTCATTCAACTTAAAAGACCATTCATTTAATAAAATAGAAGGGATAATGGGTTATGCAAGTTTAATAAATAATAATAAATTAATTACAACTGAAGGCTATAAAATATATGAATATAATTTAGTTACTGGTGAGAAGAATCAGATTATACTTCCAGATGAAGTAAATAAAAAAATAAAGAAAGTACCTAGCTTTAATGAGTATATAGATGCGGTAGGTCTGTCACCTGAAGAGAGAGGTGATGAACATGTTATAAATAAATATAAGGGATTTTATGAGTACAATAAAGAAGATGCAGGAATTAATGCAAATAAAAATCGAAATAAGTTGACGTTATCAACACATTACTTCAAAAGCTATGTTTATGATTTAGATACAAAAACACTTGTGGAAGATGATAATGCCTTCCAAACAATTTATGCATCTGAATTAGATGCAATAAATATCAAGGGCAATGGGGTTATAGAAATAGAGGAAACAGAAGGTAACAGTAAAATATGGCAGCTAAATAGCAATGGAGAAAGGTATAAACTAATAGATGAAGGAAATATTTTGCATTATGAAGAATCTTTAGACCATAGTAAATTGGTGTATTCTATGATAGAAGATATTGAAGGCCAAAAATTTGCTAATGAAGTTAAAACATATATTTGCGATCTTAATTCTGGGAAGAAAACAGTATTACAGGAATTTAAAGACATTGATATTGGTATTTTTTGGAACCAATCTTCGAATAGGCTCTATTTCTTAGAAAGTGTATCCAATAGAACATCTAGAACATCATTTGAAACTAAGTGTATAACTAATATAATTACATTTAATTGAGCAAATTACATAATTACCTTTTACAAAAATTATGTATTATATATAGTTTAAGAACCTCCAAAACAATGCCATATACATTATGCAATTTCCTCAATTAATTATATTTAAGTTCTGAGATAGCTCTAATAAAGAAGGTGGACAAATGGGAATAAAAGTTTTGGTTGCTGATGATGAAAAAAACATATCAGATTCTATTGCCTATGCATTAAAGCGTGAAAATTATGAAGTATATACAGCATATGATGGTGAGGAAGCATTAGAAATCATAGAAATACAAAACCCTCAAATTTTAATTTTAGATGTGATGATGCCAAAATACAATGGTTATGATATATGCAAAAAAGTAGCATACAATATGGCCTTTGGAATTATTATGTTGACCGCCAAGAGTGAATTGATTGATAAAGTATTAGGATTAGAATTAGGAGCGGATGATTATATAACGAAACCCTTTGATATGCAAGAGCTAATTGCCCGTGTGAGATCTCTTAGTAGAAGAATAGGAAAAAGTAAAATTACAGGTGACATGTTGAAGGAAGAGGATTGTTTTTCATATGATACTTTCAAGATTAAATTTAAAGATAGAATTGTTTATTTAGATGGCGAAGTATTGTATTTTAAACCAAGGGAGTTTGATTTATTAGCATTCCTAATAAGTAATAAAAGGGTTACTTTTACTAGAGAAGTCATTTTAGATAGAGTATGGGGGCAAGAATATCTTGGAGGAACACGTACAATTGATATCCATATACAGCGCATTAGAAAGAAACTAGGGAAATATGGCAACCTTATCAGAACAGTACCTAAAATTGGATATAAGGCTGTAGGGAATATGGATGAAAATTAGTATAAGACAAAAATTCACAGTTTTTATGATTTTACTATTGATATTCAACCTTTTTATTATTAGCACTTTAATTTTAAGAGGAATAAAGGATAATCAAAGATTATCCTATGAATCTTTTTTAAAAGACAACAGTAAGACAGCCAATCTTCTTATACGAGAGAAATTTTATTTAAGTAAATATACAAATTTTGAATATTTTTATAAAGATAAAGCTAAAGAATTAAGTATTGAGCTAGTACGCGTATTGGATCTAGATACAATTCTATATGATAAAGAGGGTAATCTAATAGGTAGTGGGAGGATATCTAACGATAAAGAAGATTATACAGAGATGATTACAAAGGCATTGGATAACAATATTGTTTATCAACGGATAGGCGACATAATTGTTTATGTGGCACCAGTATATGATTTTAACCATCAGATTGGTGTTTTAAAGATAGAATATAGTATAAAAAAAGAGAGAAAGTTTTATGAAGATATAGTAAAACTTTTTATCCAAGTTGGTATAGTGTCTGTAATCATAGCTTTTTTAGTAGCTTCTTTCTATTTTTGGTTCTTTGTAAAAAAAATTGTTCAGCTGAAAGAGTCAGTTAAGTCCGTTGCAAATGGTGACTATCATGCGGTTTCAATCATTAATACAAAGGATGAACTTGGAGAGTTGAGTAAGGGTATTTTTGTAATGTCAAATAAAATTGAAGACAATATTGAAGAGATTAGTGTGGAAAAATCAAAACTACAAGATGCTCTTAAAAAGCTTCAAAAGCTAGAAAAAAAACAAAAAGAATTTATAGGTAATATAACCCATGAATTCAGAACCCCTATTACTGTTATCAAAGCTCAATTAGATTTAATTACCTTATATGACGATGATGAGGAAATGGTTGACAGATCAAAAAAAGTTGCTGAAAAAGAGTTGAAGAGACTAGATAATATGATTGGAAACATATTATATTTATCAAGTATAGAAAAATACGACTTTGAACTTAAAAAAGAAAAGATTGATTCCAAAGTGTTTCTAAGAGAAATCATAGAGCGTATGAGTGGCAAGGCATCAAAATTTGGAATTGAGATCATACATGACATGACCTCTGCTGAGATTTATATAGACAAAGACAGTTTTATTCAAATATCCATCAACCTAATTGACAATGCAATCAAATATAATAAAAATAATGGAAAGATATTTATAAGAAGTTATATTAAAGATGAGAAAAATGTCATTGAAATAGAAGATACAGGAATTGGAATACCCGATGAACATAAGAGTAGAATTTTTGACCCCTTCTACACAGTAGACAAGAATAGAGCTAAAAATTTCTCTGGAACAGGGTTGGGGCTTTCATTAGTATATAAGCTTTTGAAAAAACAAAACTCAAATATAAAAGTGACGGATTCAAATGGGGGAACTATCTTTCAAATATCTATTCCTTTATATAAATGAAGAAATTCTATAACTCTTATTTGGTAGAATAGTATAATATATATGGTGTGGCTTTTAGGAGAAAGAATCATAAACAATTAATCAAAATAATAAAAGTTCCACCACTTTTCTTTAGAGGTTGTAAATTAGCTTGTACCCAGATTTGGGAATGCACGTATAACTTCGAACTGGATAAATCTCCAAGTTTTATAGACTGGTTGGTTAATAGGTCGTGTGAAATTATGGGTAATCCTTTGAACATAGATTTAAATACACTTGCCATAAGAGTTACCTGTATCTTTCTATAAATATGAAACAACCAAGGCAATATTATATCGCCTTGGTTTTCTTAATTACTTCAATAGATTTATTGTAAACTCCTCCCCAACCTTCTTAAAGTCATTACTCAGCCTACCACTTTGCTCAGGGAATTTAACAGCATAGGGAGTAAGGGATAGTTTTTTTGCATTTTCATTGAGATTTCCATTGATAGTACTTAACTTGAACAATCCAGTATTGACAGTTCCTCTAGATAGGTAAAATTCAATGTCATTACCTAAATCATCATACCCCCTTAACACCATATCATAATCAGTGCCCTTAGGGGATTTTGAGCAGTAAATCTTTGGACCCAAATTGTTACTAGTGTATTTTTCTAAGGTTATTTTTTGGCCATTTTCAAGTTCAAAAGTATGATTAAGTGAAATCTTATCGGTATTCAATGCTAACTCATCGCCATTTGTTTTAAATTCGAATACCCAAGGGCCTTTTTTTGTTTTTCCATTTATCAATACATCTGAGAATAGAAGTTTTATATTTAATTCCCCATCTAAAACTTCATCTAATGTATAGATTGTTACTTCTTCTACTGTATAGGCATCTATTTTTTTTGCTCCACCACCGCCTCCAAAGGATATATTTTCACCATTAACATAAACACTACCTATCGGAGATATGAAGCCTTCTTCTAATTTTTCATCAGACTTTGAAGTGGTGGAAACTACTAGCTGGTCATTATCCAAGATAACTTCATTTAATTGAATGGTTATGCCGTTTTTACTTATTGATTGATCCACAACTGTTTTATATTCGTCTAAGTTCCTTTCAATTCCTAAGAAGCTTGCTATATCATAGGTAATCGTATTTGCATATGCCAAAACATGATTACCTATATTAGTTGTGAATAATCCTATCATCAATAGGGCTATTGAGGCCACAATGTATTTTCTATATACAAAACGATTCTTTTTTATAGATTTTTTAAAGCTATTCTTAATCTTTCTTTTTTCTATATCCGTAAAGTATTCTTGATCATATTCATCTAAATCTATTTCGGCTTCATTCAAAAGATCATACATATTCTTTTCCATATGTTATCCCCTTTCTATAACATGAAACATATTTTTAAGTTTTTTTCTTGCCCTAGATATTCTGTTATAAATCACATCTTTTTTTAACCCTGTTTCCCTACTGATATGGGCAACTTCCTGTTCCTCAACGTATAGTTTAAGAAATAAATTTTTATCCTCATCCTTTAAACAATTTAGTAACCCATCTAAATCTTTGTCAATATCCTGTTTTGTAACCTCTTTAAAGACATCATCTTCTGCGATTATTTTCATATCATCGATATTTGTATTTTTTAGATCCCTTAAATATTTTCTTCTATAATCTATTGTTTTATATTTTGCAATGGCTGCTACCCAACTTTTAAAAGTGCCTTTATCCTCATTAAAACGATGGACATTGTTCCAAATACCTAAAAATATATCGTTTATACATTCTTCTTGATGGCTTTCCAAATTATATAAATGTTTTTTGACAATGGATTTAATAATCCAGCCATAAATATCTATAACATATTCTAAAGCCTTTTCATCCCTATTCTTTAGATGAAGAATAAAATTTTGTTCCGTAATTTTCATTTATTCACTTCCTTACGCTAAGCTTAGTGTTTAATTTGTTCGAACACTTAATACTTCGTACCTTATAGTATACTATCTATCAATAAATTATAAAAATTTTTATAAATATAGAGAGTTCCAAGTAAATCTTAATTTGTACATAGGAAAATATCCGATGATTCTGGGGATTTTTGATATGTACAAATTAAAGTTTTGACTGGAATCTCTATAGAGAGTTCCAAGTAAATCTTAATTTGTACATAGCAAAACACTCAATTATTATACTTTTATGTAATTTTTATCCAAAACTTTTGGAAATTTTTCTATTAAAATGATATAATTTATAACAACAGGAGGGTAAGGGGTATGGAGAGAGCAGGAGTAGTAAATGAATTTAGTAGTCTCAATGGTGAGTATTATTGTGCTAGTGAGATTTTTAATCACAAAAAGCTAGAAGTGGGTGAAACAAGATTCAAAATTCCCAGAGCCTGGGGAACCGGTGAGTCTAGATGTATCATGCTTAATTCCTCTACGGGAATAGGATTTAATGAGATAAGCCTTGCCCACAGGACTCAGTTAGTGGCAAAAAGTAAAGGCCCAGTATACAGAATGATGCTTTGCCTTGGAGACAATATGAAATGGGAGGAAGTCTATAGCCGTTCCACCATTCAGCTTACTGCTGGGGAAGGAGTATTGTGCCAGATAGAGGAGACCACAGAAATCTGCCCCCATGGACCCGAGTTTAATTATCAATGGGTTCACATTTTGATACCCCCTGAAAAACTTGAAAACCTTCTTTCTTCTTTACCCGTCGACAAAAATATTTTTCAATATGCATATAGAAATATTAAAATAAGCTATTTCAAACTGCCCCAAGAAAGCAAGGTGATTATTGAGCAGGCGGCACGCTGCCCCTATAAGGGAGCAATCAAAAGAATGTATATAGAAAGCAAGCTGACAGAGCTTCTGGCAGTTTGTTTATATTCACTTATAGAAAAAAATCCTAGTGATGCAAACACCATAAAGCTCTCACGGAGTGATTTAAACAGTATTCATAGGGCAAAGGAAATATTGGATAAAAGCATTTCTTCCGGTATATCCTTAGCAGCCCTTGCACGATTTGTATGTCTGAATGAATCTAAGCTAAAAAGTGGTTTTAAACAAGTTTTCGGGATACCTGTATATACTTATCTTGTTAATAGAAGGATGGAAAGGGCACGTATATTACTTGAATTTGATAACATGAGAGTTAAAGAGGTTGCCCATATGGTAGGATATGCCAACGGAAATAGCTTTTCTAAAGCTTTTCGCAAAAAGTATGGATTCAATCCTAGTGATTGTCTAAATAGTGAAAAAAATGGATTTTTTTAAAGCCGATTGGAAAGATAAAAAACCTTTTTGAACGTTAAGATATTATTTTAAATATATTATAATAGTGATATTGATAATGAAATTCGTTATCGACACCGCTATTTTTTTATGGCTATTTAAATAAGGAAGCTTTTATTAATATAAAAAATAATCTTGAAGGAGAGGAATGTTAGTATGAAAGTGGCAATTATTGTATTCAGCCCATCGGGTCATACACTCAAAGTATCTCAGCTGTTCAAAAAGGGATTTGAAGATAAAAATATAGAAGTGCAGTTTATTAATATTACGAAAAATGAAAAATATTTAAACAATAATGATGGGAGCAAGTATTTAGAGGCAGAACTTCATGAGCATGATGTTATCCTCATAGGGGGCCCCGTATATGCTGGGCATGTTGAGAAAAATGTATTGAGATTAATTGAGCAGCTTCCCGAGGTGGGAGGCAAGTATGGAGGTCTTGCAGTTCCCTTTGTGACCTATGGAGGGGTACACAGCAGCATAGCTTTAGAAGAAATGGGAAGATATATAAAAAGAAAGAATAGAAAATCGATTTTAGGTGTAAAAATAGCTACAAAGCATACATTGACAGAGACTTTGTCCAATGTAATAAATGGAGAGAAACCAGGTGAGGTAGAGGAAAAAATCATAGATGAGGCCGTCCAGAAAATTATAAAACTAACAGAAGGTGATCACAAAAAAATAAAGGATGTGAGTAGGTCCTTTAAGTATTCAAAATTACCTGAAAGAATACTATTCAATCTTTTTAGTCAAGAGGCTTTTCATAAAAAATTCAAAGGGGTATCGATTGATAGTGAAAAGTGTATAGGCTGTAAAAAATGTGTATCAAATTGTCCTATTAATATGTTTGATTGCTCCAATGGTGTAATTAAAATGATACGGGATAAACAAGAATGTATTCTTTGCGGGGAATGTTACCATAATTGTCCTGTGGGGGCAATAGATTATCCCTATATTGAAATGGCAAAGAAACGATTAAATGATGGAAATATTAAATTAGAAGAAAAGCAATCGGCGATTTATCCCATGAGTATATGACTGAGTAGCCTATATAAATTCTTAATCTGAATAGTTAGAAAGAGAGAGGAGAGAAATAATGGAAATAATCAACCTTAAATTAAGTGCCACAATGTGCTATCTTATTCCTGTTCAAAATAAGTACCTACTCGTGGATACGGGCTATGAAAAGGACAAAGAATTGTTTTATAAAAGATTGTCTGAGTTGGGTATTACAATTAAGGATATAGACTATGTTTTATTAACCCATTACCATGATGATCATTCGGGTTTAGTTAAGGAAATCAAATCCATGAATCCCTCCTGCAAAATTATTATGCATACTAAGGCCATACCTTTTCTTGAAAAGGGAAAAAATGATGTTACCAATTGCAAATACATCAATTGGAAGGTCGCTAGAATAGTAGAAATGTTTAGAAAGCTTAATAAAGAATGGGACTTTACTTTTCCACCCTATAAACCCCATAGTAATGATATCATTATTAAGGAAGAGACAGTACTAAATAAAATAGGGATAAATATTCCTGGCAAGATCATTTATACTCCAGGGCATACTGATGATTCAATAACCTTGTTACTTGATAATGGCCTTTGCTTTGTGGGGGATGCCGCTGCCAATATGATGCAGCTTATGGGAGCAAAATACTGTGTTATACTTATTAGAGATTTAAAGCAATATTATAAGAGTTGGGAAAGTATTATTGAGAAAAATGCAAAAATGATATATCCTGGACACGGAAAATCATTCAGTGTAGAGAAACTGAAAAAAAATCTTTATAAAAATAAGTCAGAACAAATGGTATTGTCAAAAAGCTAACAATAAACAAATGAAGGAATTGATCCATGGATTCACACAAAAATTAGAAACTGCACAGGGGCGAAGGGTTATGTATGGTGATTTTTGATATGCATAAATTAAAGTTTTGACTGGAACCTCTATACAAATTTTCATATAAAAAAGATCACTAGCCTTAGTGATCTCAGATTGTTGACAAGGTCAACAAGATGGCAGGCTGCCTAAAAACCTGAAGTTCGAGGTGTGCTGAAAGCGAGAGGCCGCAGCGTATATAGACATACGTAAGGGTTCTTGCTTGAAGCAACAACGAAGAAATTCGGGTTTTTAGGTAGCCTTAGCTCACTAGTCTTAGTGATCTTTTTAGCCTGTGAATCCTAATTCAGTAGTAAGAATATATAATTCAAATATTTATTATGCTTTATTTAGCAGGGTTACTTTTATTCCCATTTGGATTTTTGATAAAATCAATTGCGATTTGATTAGCTGCCTTCATACCTGTATTTAGTGCGCCTTGCATCCAACCATGACTAGGGGAAATATGTTCTCCTGCAAAGACTAGTTTTCCATTATATTCTGGGAGAGACATCACATAGGCAAAAAGTTTTCTTTGTTCGGGACTAAAATAGCAGAAAGCTCCTTTAAAGGCCTCTTCCTTATACCACTCAATACTTTTAAAGTCATCAACAATAGAATCTATATATTTGCTGTTTAGACCATGTACTGCTGATACTTGGTCCTTTATTTCTCTAAACCTTCTCGTATTATTTATATTACCTAAACGAATAGCATCTTGAGTAAAATTATAGGAAGCCAAAAGAACTCCAGGCTCATTAGGAGAAGCTCCAGGTATGAGACCCCAATTATCTATGGGAGATTCACAACAATATGGTTTCGTATTATTAGAATTACAAATTGCCATTGCATGATCTGATGGATACCAAATAGACGAAATAGGAAGGTCTGTATATGAACCTCCCCCCACTATACCTTGCTTTTCCCAAAAACGATTTTTACATAGAAATAAAGCCTTTTGAGCATTAGAATAGGTGGCTTCCTTGATGGCTTGCATTTTCATCGTACTAAACAAAGGATTTACATTTACATTTCTAAGGGTGGAGTAGGGAATTGCACATACAACGTAATCAAATTCTTCAAACCCATTATGATTACAATACTTATCACTATATTGTAAAGTTACTTTGTCCCTATCAAGGGAGTAATTTATACTATTAATCCATGTACCGCTTTTCCACTCCACTTTGCCTAATGCTTCCTTTGGTATATGATCATAATCTTTGGGATCTATAGACATTAGGGATTGATAGAAGCCTAGGGGAAGATTAAATGTACCATTAACAATCTCGTAGGGTGAAGAAAAAGAAACTGGATATTCTTCCTGTAATATTTCTATATAGCTGTTGTAATAAAAGGAACCGGCTAAAGGTGCGATGGAACTTATCAGATTTATTGCTTCTTGACTTAGTCCCATAACCTCCATGACTTGACGAATATTTAGTCCCGTCCAGTAGAGAAGACTTTTACTATAGCGGGGTAAAATTTGTAGGATTTCCTTTCTCACCATAGGGCTTAGCATATACAATGGTGTAAGTAGCCCATATAGAATTAGCTCTTGCCAAGAAGCGTTTCTTTCCCAAGGGGTTAGGTTGAACTGGGGATAAATTTTTTCCTTTACATTTTTACCCTCAGAGTAATTTCTCACTCTTATATTACGGACATAGATAAAAGCATTTTCATTAACTTGTACAAAGGGTCTGGTATTAAGATGGAACTTATTAATATAGTGCCATGTAGTTTCATGGCTAACGGGAATACGCATGGGGCCAAGTTCCCCATAGAGGTTTCTTTTCTTATCAAAAAAATATGTATAAACCCTGCCACCGACTCTATCCTTTAGGGCATCATATACTGTTATATCACATCCTAGTTTTCTAAGCTCGTAGGCGGATGCTAAACCGGCAAGCCCCCCACCAATAATACCGATGTTCATTCCCTTAAGTGAACCGGGAGCTAGAATGGTAGTGATTTCTGCAGGTGGACTTAGGGTCTCTATGATATTATTATAATCCTCCAACCTATTAGCCGTAGCTAAAGCCACCTTCAACAAAAAATGTCTTTGATTATCCGTTGGATTTACTGGAGGAATGGTTGGACAGAGATATTTAGAATAATAGTTATACATATGCAATCTCCCTTTGTTTAAAATGAATTATATTTAACAGAACATCTTAATTCAAATATATTATAAAGTTTAGCTAATATTCTAAAAAAATGGGGTAAGGGTTGAAAAGTTGAATTAGCATGGTGTGCAATTCAACTTTTCAACCCTTACCCCTTGTTTTCCCTGTTTATTGGAAGTTCAGATTTGCAGGCCATATAAAGTTAAGTGGAAATAGTGCATCTAAAATTTCATTTTCTTTATTTGCATGTTCAAATAATAATCTGTTAAGGTCATCTAAACTATGGATATTTAATTCATTTTCTTTGTAGTTTATTTTGTAAATGCCATCTTCTTCTACACATATTAGTTCATGAGGTATATTACCATCTATATATTGAGATATGTATTTATGCAGTTTCTTCATCATTTGTTCAAAATTTATTACCTTTACGGTTCCACGAAGATAATCCAATTTTCTTTCATCATATTCTTCTAATTGGTTTATATGATCCTTTACATGGACATAGTATCTGATATATTTTAGGGAGTATTCCTTAGCCATATGACTTAGTAAATCATAAACATATTTATTTGGCATGGATAATTCTATTATTTGGCCCCAGCTTTCCTCTTCATCTATAATTCTTAGAACTATATAACCAATGAATTCACCATTCTTTTTCACGATCAATTTCTTATAACTATAATTTCCCCAAGGAATTGTGGCCGATTCCAATAATATTTCAAAATTTTCTTTAGTCCTATAAAATCTAGTACTATTCTGATTGTATCTTTTTAACATTTCATATAAGTATTTGTCATTGTAATCATTTATAGATAGCTGTAAACCAATATCCTTAGGTATAATATCATATCTATAGAAACATTTTACTTCCGTAGCCATTCTTCTTGTATAAAGGGTCCTATTACCGGAAATTAGGAGGATATCAACACCCTTAGCATATAATTGCTTTTCAACATGATCCAATATCTTAGATGAATAACCTTTTCTTTCATAATCTGGGTCAGTACAAACAGCACCTATAGATGCAGATTTTAAAACTACGCCTTCAACAAGTATTTCTTGAATTAGAAAATTTACAGCAGATACTATTTTTCCTTCTTCCTTTATCACAATTATATTATCAATATTTTCACGGCTTAATAGAAGAGGAAATTCTTGCTGCATAGTTGGAGCATGTCCCCGTTTTATCCTAAACACGTTATTAATATGATCTATAACATCATCAAATTCTGATAACTTTGCAGCTCTAGGTTCTGACATTATTTCACTCCTTTAAAAAGTTAAATATAATATTTATTAACAACTTAACAAATTGCATAATTATTTTCTATAAAAACCATCTACTACATGTAGTTTTAGAATCCTTGAAGCTATACCATCAAATATGCTTATATTTTAATTAATCAAATCAAAGTTTTGACTGGAATCTCTATAAGATTCTACCATAAAACATTATAAAAGATATAATCAATTGTGGCATTATAAGAAAAATTAATAGGTTGCTAGAGTAGTATAGATAAAATTTATTTGATTAGAAAATATTACGATATTATAATTAGTATGCTGAACTAAAGCAAAGAAAATAATTCCAAAACTAAATGAACTATTGAAAGGAGAATATCAAATGAAAAAAGGGACTTTAGCAAAATTGATATCGGTTTGTATTATATTATCAATGTTATTTGTTACTGCGTGTTCTGAACAAAAGAAACAAGAAGCACAGGGGACGGATATTTCTAATACAGACGGAGGAAAGAAAATAACGGTTTTATTACCGGCACCATACCAATCCATTGTTGGATTTATTGAAAAAGAAACAAGAGAATTTGAAAAAGAAACCGGTATTGAAGTTGAACTAATTAACATGGCATGGGATAAAGTAGCAGATCGTGCAATCAATGAATTAACCACTGGGGGAAGTACCTATGATGTAATCGAATTTGATAATGCGTGGGTTGCAAGATTCATCGCAAATGATTGGGTTGAATGTTTAGATGAGTATGTTTCTGACGAGGTTCGTGAAGAGTTAATCCCTGGACTAAGAGAAAAATTCTCTGGAAGTGGAAAACTATATGGTATTCCTTGGCACAATGATACTAGATTCTTCATGTACAATAAGAAAATGCTTGATGAAGCGGGGATATCTGAGTCTCCTAAAACATGGGCGGAATTGGAAGAACAGTCTAAACTTTTAAAGGAAAAAGGATTAGCTCAATATGGATATATTGATTCCTATATGCAAGCACAATCGGGGTCAAATCAAATTATTTTCCTTACATATTCCTTTGGGGGTAAATTCTTTGATGATAAAGGTAATCCAATTATGGCAACAGATCCAGGAGTGAAAAAGGCATTTGAATTCATGGTAAGAGGGATAAATGATAGTAAAATTATTGATCCTGCTTCTTTAACATCGGATTATGAGTCTATATCTAATGTATTTAATATGGGTAACACTGCCTTTTATCTACAGGCACATCCAAACTCATATAAATTAGGAAATGATCCAGAGAACTCAAAGGTTGTTGGAGATATTGCTATTGCCGATTATTCACCTTCAATAGAAGGAGGGGCTCAAGTATGCTTAACTTTACCGGAAGCCATGGCAATTCCTAAAACAAGTAAAAATAAAGAAGAAGCGTGGAAGTATATAGAATATATGACTAGTAAGGCACTAGATAAGCAAAGGGCAAAGGAAATAGGAACTCTTCCTATTTATACAGAATTATTTGATGATCAAGAATTACTTGAGCTTTATCCTCATTGGAAGAGCTTTGGAAAACAAATCATTTCATCAAGAGGGCTACCTGATTTACTTTGGTATGATGAATTTTCAAATATTCTATCAACGGAAACTCAAAGAATATTAACAAATCAAGTATCTATTGAAGAGGGTCTTAAGCAAATACAAGATAAATGTATTGAAGCAATGAAATAATATTAAAATCTAAATGTTTTTAAGCTTTAATGCTTTCTATTTATGATGGAGTGGGAGGGAGACCGATATGAAGAGTAAAAACCAGTTTGCACGCCTTTTAATAACCCCTAGTGTACTGATAATATTTGGAGTATTGGTTTTCCCAATACTCTATTCTATTTTTATAAGCTTACACGAAATTAAATTTGCCCCAAAAAGTTACGATTTTGTAGGACTAAAAAACTATATAAATATGTTTTCAGATAGTTATTTTAAAAGTGCAGGCATGTTAACCGTGCTTTTTGCTATTATTACCGTAGGAATTCAGATCGTTTTAGGAATTATAACTGCCCTTGTTTTAAACCAAGATTTTAAAGGAAGAAGAATTGTCCGTGGTATTATAATACTTCCTTGGGCATTACCAACAGTTGTAAATGCAGTTATGTGGAAGTGGATCTTTAATGCAGACTATGGAATATTAAATGCATTAATGGTAAAATTCAATTTAATAGAAGAATATCAGGTATGGTTAGGCAAACCATTTTCTGCTTTTATATGTATTGCCATAGCTAATATATGGAAAGAAACGCCCTATGTTGTGATATTGACCATTGCTGCACTATCAAATATTCCTAGGCAGTTGTATGAAGCAGCGGAGATTGATGGGGCATCATCGTGTAAATCCTTTTGGAATGTTACTTTTCCCCTAATTAAACCTGTTGTTTTAATCATAGCTATCACACAGACAATTTGGGCTTTGAAATCCTTTGACCTGAGCTATATTATGACTTCTGGAGGTCCAGCGGGGAGTACAGAATTTTTATCATTGTACATTCATAAAAATAGCTTCAAGTTTCAAAAATTCGGATATGGTTCCGCAATGGCTTACATGCTATCTATGATTTCCTTTGGACTTACTTATGCATATGTCAAAATATTTATGGGCAAAAAAGAAAGTGTGATGGATTCATGAATATAAAAATTGAGAAAAGACTTAAAAGAATATTTTTGTATTTGATGGTTACTTTGATAGTGGCTGTGGTTGTATTACCATATTTATGGTTAATAATATCAAGTATTTCTAAAAAAGTAGATTTGTTAGAAGTGCCCTTAAAATTATCTTCTAATGAGCCGACCTTTGAAAATTATAAAAATATTATTTTCGGCACATCCAATAGGACCAGTGATGCTGCATCACAATTTATGACTGCATTTAAAAATAGCACAATTGTTTCAGTATTGGTTACTGTAATTTCAATGATCATAGGTGTACCAGCGGCCTATGCCTTCTGTAGGGTCAATTTTAAAAGAAAATCATTCCTTTTCAATTCAATTATGTTTTTACAGATGATTCCATCCATAGCCCTTATTATTCCCATGTATATGATTATGATAAAGTTCAAATTATTAGATAAAAAATTAACCTTGGTGGTTGTGTATTTATCTTTTATCTTACCTTATATGATTTGGATCATGAAGGGATATTTTGAGGGAATACCAGTTGAGGTAGAAGAAGCGGCTTTAGTAGATGGGTGCAATAGATTTAAAGCTTTTTATAGGATTGTTCTTCCAATATCCTCCTCTGGGCTTGCGGCTACAACAATATTTGTCTTCATTATGTCTTGGAATGAGTTTTTTTATGCCCTCAATTTTACTTATACAACTTCTTCTAAAACATTACCAGTATTGATAACGGAATTTAGCAGTAAATTTGGAACGGATTATATACTTACCAGTACAGCTGGGGTAATAGCAAGTATACCACCGGTTTTTTTGTCTTTAATATTTCAAAAATATATAATTTCTGGATTGTCTTCTGGAGCGGTGAAGAAATAAATCAAAATGACGAGTAAGATGACTAGTTTATTTTTTGAATGTGACTTAAGTAGAGTTAATAAAAAGGAAGGTGGGATAATATGTCAAAGGTAAGGGCAATATTAATTGGAGCAGGACAACGGGGAAAGGATGCCTATGGGAGCTATGCCCTCAAATATTCCAATAGTATTGAATTTGTAGCTGTTGCAGAACCAAATGAATTGAGGAGAAAAGAGTTTTCAAAACAGCATAATATATTAGGGGAATATCAATTTGAAGCTTGGGAAGAATTATTAGAAAAAGAAAAATTTTGCGATGCTGTAGTTATTGCCACCCCTGATAGGACCCATTTTGAGCCAGCAAAGCTTGCATTAAAAAAGGGTTATCATATTTTATTAGAAAAACCCATGTCCTATAGTCCAGAGGAATGTATAGAATTAGGTAAATTAACAGAAGAAAAAAATAATATATTCATGATATGTCATGTGCTTAGATATACTCCCTTCTATTCTACTTTAAAATCAATTATAGAAAAGGGAGAGATAGGAGAGCTTGTATCCATCCAACATAACGAAAATATTGGGTATTTTCATTTTGCCCATAGTTTTGTAAGGGGGAATTGGAGGAATTCAGATTTATCAAGCCCCTTGATGTTACAGAAAAGCTGTCATGATATGGATATATTATTATGGTTAGTGGGAAAAAACTGTACGAATATTGCCTCCTTCGGGAAATTAGCCTATTTCAAGAAGGAGAATAAGCCTCAAAATGCAGGAGATAGATGCATCAGTTGTGCTGTGGAGAAAGAATGTCCGTATTCAGCATTAAAATTATATTATAATAATGTTGGACAATGGCCATCAACTGTAATATGTGAGATCCAGACCATGGAAAAGGTACAAAAAGCAGTTGAACAAGGGCCCTATGGCAGATGTGTATACAATTGTGATAATAATGTAGTAGATCATCAAAGTACCATATTGGAATTTGAAGATGGCATTACAGCAACCTTTAATTTATGTGCATTTACAAATAAAATAAATAGGACACTTAAGATAATGGGCACCAAAGGTGAGATACGTGCAGTAGATAGTAAAAATGAAATAGAAGTTCAATTATTCGATACAAATGAAAGAAGAATCATCAATCCCGAGGAAGTATCGGGTGGTCACGGTGGTGGAGATACAAGAATAATGGAAGATTTTGTTTCACTGATATTATCGGATAGAAGAAATGCTTTAACTTCAGCCACCATATCTGTCCAAAGTCATATGATGGCCTTTGCCGCAGAGGAATCTAGATTGAATAATAGGGTTATCACTATGAAGGATTACTATAATAAATTTTATTAAATCTTAGGAAGAGATGAAAAGAAACGTTCCCTAATGGGGTAAGGGTTGAAGAGTTGAATTAGCCTAGTGCAATTCAACTTTTCAATCCTCACCCCATATTTATTTTCATACCATTATTTATTAGGAACAAATTTGTTAATTCAATCGTCTAATATGATAAAAATAAAGTAGGAGGTAACTGATATGAAAAAAATAGCTTTAATATTAGCATTAATGATGGCACTAATTGTAAGTGGCTGTAGTGTTGAGAAGCATGAAGAAATAGAAAAAAATAATAATGGAGAAAAGGAAGTAAAGACTGTACAGGAGATCAGTTCAGAAGAAATGAAAAAGATTGACTTGTATGTTACAGTTATGAAAGCAGCTTTTAAAGAGGAAAATGGAGGTAGCAGCTTTTTAGCCGTAGAAATGGATACCCTAGAGGGCTTAAGTGATAAAGGAAAACAAGAGGTATTAAATAAACTTAAGGATATATCTGAGAATGTATATCCCTTTAAAGATGTTAAGGATGAAGATACTAAATTTAAACAAGATAAAAATGGGAGTTTGGTAGGGAGTATAGATGGAACATTGCTAAGTGTAAAAATAAAAGAAATGAGTGATAATAAGGCGATAATTGTAGCAACTTCTTGGTTTGGAAACCTAGGAGCAGTTTTTCCAGAATATAAGGCCACATATGAAAATGGTAAGTGGAATTTAGAATTGTTATCAATGGGTATTTCATAACATCAAGGTAATATAACTAACTGTAATACATTGTGGGGGTGTCTCAGAATGACGAATTTCATTCATTCTGAAGCACCTCCATTTTTAAATTAGATCAGATCATTTAAATCTATTTTTTCTAATCGAGGATTATTGCAAGGTCTTCTACCTTCCTTATGAAGATCATACCATTTATTATTGATTTTTACTCTAACGCCATCGGCGGTATAATCGTTATTTGAATTTTTACAGTTCTCCAATAGGCTTGAACCTACTCCATATATATCCACGGGAGCTTGTACTTCTTCAAAACTAGTTATTTTCTTGACATTAAATCCACCGGTTACTACTATTTTTACATCCTCACAATACTGTTTTGCAATATCCTTGATTTCATCGGGTATATTTTCATAATTAGCATCCTTAATCCATTTATGCCATCTTCCATCGATTGCACTACGCATATTATGAACAAGCCTAGGAGTTACACCACAATCCATTTTTTTATCGTATAAAGGCTCAATAGATTTATCTCCCATGTTTCCACTCGTATCCGGTCTTACACCGTATAATTTATATTTCTTAGCTTCTTCATAGTTACCTTCCCTATAAAGCTCCAAATACTTTTCCCACATTTTATCCATTACCTTTAGGGATTCTCCTACACAATCGTTATGAAAATCAACCAATGCAATTCTAGGAGTTTCCGAAGACATGGTTCTTGCAAATTCCATCATCAGCTTTGCAGTATTCCCTAAGAAGGTTAATATGTTTATATGGGCTACTGTACCACTGGCTTTTCCTCCCCACCAATCACCTTGCTCCATAGTAGATATAAAGGCCTTTGAGTCCTTGCCATAAGCAAATTTATATCTTTGAGTGGCTATCCAATAAGCATATCCATGAATTCCTTGCATTTTATAGTGGGCAAATCTAGCCGGGAAGAAAAGGACGGGTTTTTCACCTGCTGCAACTAGGGTATTATAGACATTCGTTGCCACCCTTGTAGGTTCGCTTAATACACCTAGTATTGGGGTTTCAAGATGTCCAAAATCCCTATATCTACCTTTGATTTTTATGACTGGCTCAACACTTAAAGGGTCTCCATCATATCTAACGAGTTCACCGTCATACACTGCTTCAACTTCAAGCTTTTCATAGGTGTTAATAAAATTCCCCTTTTCATCGTAGTAACCTGTACATTCCTTTAGTATGGCAAGAGCTTCATCTACGCCTACTACGACACTAAAGGGTTTTCTTCTAGTGAATATTTGCATTTCTACTTCTAGGTCTCCGATACTCACTTTGGATACATCTACAATACCTTCTAAATCATTTTCATCTTCACCAAATTCATATTCCTCATCTGCTAATTGGTTTAATATCCTTATGTTGTTATTGAAGTATTCATCACTATACCAGCCTTTACGAAGATGTTCCTTAATCTCCTCCGACATTTTGAAAGTATCTATAGGTAATCTCTTTTTATTAAATATGCTCATAATATGCTCCTCCTTAAATTAAGCTTTCTTCTCTAGTATTTGGATTCCATTTAGGTTATTTTTAGTAAAAAATCTGATTAAAAGTGAAGGGGCTCGATGCTCTAACCTTCTATTGCTCATTATCGTCCCAATGAATATTTAATTTATACAGCTTAGCTGGTCTTTGACTATACCTTCTAGTGGTTTTATCCGTTTCAATAATCATGTTTTTTACATTTTTGAATTTCTTTCTAAAATTTTGTATAGTATCATTTCTATTTGTTGTTATCTGATATACCCTATAGGCCTCGGCTATGGTGAAATGTTCAGGTAGGAGGTTGAACATGATATCCGTATACTCCACCTTATTCTTTATTCTTTCAAGGGCCAGATTTATGATGATTGCATGATCAAAGGCTAAATCACCTCTATCTACTAGCTCAACCTTCATTCTTTTGGCTCTATTTTTAACGGTTATGGTTTCTTTTATTTTACTGATAATTTCGGTACCCTCTTTGAAGAGTCTAATGTCAATATATTTTTCCCTTATAAATCCATCATTTGTAATTATTTTATTGACTTGAGTTATTTTTCTTTTCACCTCGAACCATTTGGCATCCTTTGCATCACTACCAGCTTTCATGGCTATTTCTGGTTTATCCAATAAAGCCATATAGGATACACTCATAATGTGGTCTCTTACGTCTCTTCCCATATTATCAAGGGTATATACCTGTTCTAAATATACCCCGGAGTCTGAGATGGCTGTTTCTTCATCCAGCTCTCTTTTAGCTGCCTGAAGGGTGGTTTCTTTACCCTTATTCACAAATCCCCCAGGTAGTGCCCATTTGTTTATATGGGGATGATCTGCTCTTTGTATCAAAGCGATTTTAAGTCTTTTATCTTCCAAATCATTTGACTCTTCTTTTCCATCCGCATTCTGAATAGTAAATATAAGCGAATCAGAAGTTACTGAAAATTTGGAATCATTATACTGGTCAGAATTATATGCTTTTAAAAATTCTTTCTCCGTTTGACCTAAAGCATTTTTTGTTTCTGTGGACATCATTTATCACCTCATAAATATGTATATAAAGATTCCAGTGAAAACTTCAATCTATACATATCAAAACCCCCCAGAACCATGGTATATCTCCCTATGTATAAATTAAGATTTATCCTAAACTCCCTATAACATTTTTCAATATCCTTAATTGTTAAATTAATAACCATCAGTTAATAACTAAAAGTTATTAACTGATGGTTATCAGTAGTATATAGGTAAAAATATCCTTTGTCAACCTCTTTTATAATTAAGGAGCTTGTATAATATATATGGTATAGCCTTTGGAATTTTAAAACTACATGGGGCAGAAGAACTTGTCCTACATTTATATCCCCCTAGAAAATTTAATTTTTCCAGGGGGATTATATCATATTATTATAGTTGTTCCATTAAATTTAGTTAAAGTAAATCCATTAAAGTTTTCATTATAAGTATTTTTGTAGTCCTGAAGAATTTGGATGGCTACTGCTTCACCGAGATTCAATCCTTCACTAGAATCTGAACGCCAGTGTACACCTGCTAGGTCTCGCCCAATGGAGATATTAGAAGCAAGTTTATTTAATTCTCCTCCTATTGTCAAGTCTGCACCTAAATAAGGAATTAAGCAAAGGCCATCTGCATTGGCAACAACGGGGTCAGGTATTATAAATGACTCGTTGAAAAAGGCCTTAAGTATAGTAGCACAAGCCCCAACAATACAAGCATGACCCGCCGGATAGGCCGGATGGGTAGGTGATCCCTCTGGATAGGCCATAGGTAATAAGTAAGTACCATATCTATTAAATACCATAGGAATAGCGGCTGAGTTTAATAATTCTTCATTAATAGGATAGTTGGTTACTCCCGTCAAATTGTTCTGAACACATCCACCAAAGGCTTCGGGGCGAAGTACACGATGGACTAAAAATTTCTGGAACCAAGCGGCTTCTAAGGCTACTCTTGCCGCCTTAGTTACGAAATCTAAAATTTGGGCTGCACCAAAGGTGATAAAGCCAATCTGGGTTCTAGAATTTAGATAGGGGTTTTGTGGGTCTAGTGCTTCCTGTCCAAGGCTTAATAGAATTAGGCAAGCATTTAACATACTTTGATAAGTAAAATCTATATGAACCCATTGCCCTAAATCGCGACCATTCCGAATATAACGTGGTAGGGAATCAAAGGTTATTGAATCCTTTGGCGAGCCTCCGTTTTGAATGTTTAGCCATTCATCATAGGAAACCATAAAATCGTCTCCAACTAGGGGACTTTCATATCGTTGATCTATGGTTTTATTACCAAAGGGAACATCCTTATAGAAAAATTGTGAAATATAGGGGCCCACCAAATCGCCTAATAAATTTCCCCTAAATAATGTGCGTGTAGTAACAACTCCATCCTCTTTAGGCCCTTGAAAATCTGAAAACTTTGATAAATCTAAAGCAGCATTTATGGTAAGGGGATCAGTATCATAATCCATGAAGTCCACATCTCGGGTCAAGGCACTCCAGTAGTTTTCAGCCATTTCGCTGGCACGCCAAGCACTATTAAAGGTTGGGGCTATATTCATGGTCAAGTGATGACAATCCGGGCCCACCAAATCATATGCATAGGAAGCTTGGGGATTTGCAAGCTTTGTGATACCTCCCAATGGTATGGACTCAAACATATCGGGATTGCCAGTGGTTAAAGCCTTGATAAAGCTTTTATATGCATTGATATCTACTTCACCTAGTTCATTATGTGGCAGGGTCTTAGAAAAGTTAGCAATTTTATTTGGATATAAATCCTCATCTCCGTTACATGGATGACTTGGAAGAGGAAGCCTCCTTTGAAATTGAGCCGCATTTTCACGGATTTCATAGGCCTCTTGTCGACGTTGTATTGGAGTCAGTGGCCCAACATCGCAGCAGTTTCCCAAGTTTGAGTCCATATTTGTATTTTTTTTCTCATTGACCTTATTCTTGGGAATCTTCTTATTTTTCTTTTCATTGTTTTTTTCTATCATATTATCATTCACCTCATTTAATGCTTCTATTTTATATTTGATTAGAAAATTTTCTCATGCTTTTCCACTATCTATATATGTATGTATTCTAAAAAAGTTACAAATTCATGTAATATTTTTATGACTATTTATCTGATTTACTATATTTCATGGTTGTGATACTATTAAGTTGCATTGGTATAATATTTTTTGAAGCATTTTATATAAGGTAGTGGAACTTTAGAAATATTGAAGGGGATAATGTAAAGGATTTATTAGGATTTTTATATGTGGGGGGTATTATTATGAAGTATGAGATCATAATATTTGATGCAGATGAGACTTTATTTGATTTCAAGAAAGCCGAAAGAGGTGCTTTCAAAAACACTATGCTTGAATTTGAGATAGAGTATGATGAAAATCATCATTTTGAAATATATAAGGAGATAAACAGGGCTATATGGAAAGAGCTTGAGGAAGGAATTATCACTCAAAAAAAACTAAAGGTAGAAAGATTTAAAAGGCTGTCGGATAGATTAGATGCTGGGTTTGATGAAGGTGAATTTGCTAAATCATACATGAAGCATTTATCCTATGCATCGTTTTTATATGATGATAGCATGAACCTCGTGGAAAGTTTGCATAAAGATTATAGGCTTACCATAATCACTAATGGTCTTAAGGATGTTCAGGATAATAGAATAAGAAAATCCATTATAGCACAATACTTTGAGGATATAGTAGTATCTGAGGAAGTTCAAGTGTCAAAACCAGATCCAAAAATATTTGAGTATGCACTAAACAATATAAAGCATACTGATAAAAGCAGGGTATTGATAGTAGGAGATAGTTTGACCTCTGATATACAAGGTGGTATAAATTTTGGTATAGATACCTGTTGGTATAATCCCAATAAGATTATAAATGAAACGCAAATAAGGCCTACTTATGAGATTTCTAATCTTATGGAGCTTAGGGATATACTTGAAAAATAGCTAGTTTGACGGGGGGAGACGGGATGAAAAAGTATATTATTACAATTTTATTAGTGGCTTTTTCCATTCAAATTGGTATATGCCAAGATAAAAGTACAATGACTAATGAAGGGAATATATATAAGGAAGATTATATACAAGCCTGTAAACTTATCTCAAAAAATTATATATATCTAGAAAAAAAGCTAAATAAAACTAGAGAAGAATTCTTAGAGGAATCCATGAATCATGCACAAACCGTTGATTGGAGTAAAGGGAAGTCACAGTTTATTAATCAGATAAGAAAGCTTAGAGCAAAATTTAACGATGGACACTTTTCCTGGTCTTTGGGTGATGATTTATGTACCAATGAATATCCAAAGTTTCTTGGCTTCGTTTTAACTATTGGAGCTGATGAAAGGGTATATGTAGAAAAAGTATATCCAAACTTTACCGATAAAATATCCGAGGGATATGAAATAGTTAAATGGAATGGAAAAGATATAGGGGAAGAAATAGAGAGAATAGGTAAGGTAAATCCTCAATCAACAAAATATGCCACCGATGAAATAGCTGCTAGAAGATTGATATTTGAATTGTCAAATCAACCCTTAATTGAGGATATGAAGCCCGTTACTATTACTTATAAAGATGAAAAGGGCATAATATGCGATGTTACCCTTAATTGGAAGGATTGTAAAGCTACAGTTAGTAAGGAAAAATATAATAAGCTGAAGGACAAGTATGAGGATATTATTTTACTCACTAGATCCCTAATGCCTTCCTTAGAAGAAATACCTGAAGATGTTAAGTATATACATCCCTCATTATTATATTATTCACGGGAAATGAATTCAAAGAAATATACAATATTACATCCTAGAGATTTTTTTTATTGGAAAATGGAAGATTTAGACAATACCTTCAAGGAGATTGTAAATGAAAAACCAGATGTTCTTGTAGTTGACCTAAAGGATTCAGCGGGAGGAGCATTTAACCAAGTATTATTCCTGTCTAATATTTTAAATGTACAAAAAGAATTTAAATTCTTCTACGATAAGATCCATGAAGAGACAGGGCTAAGACTTACAGGGAATGACAACTTCAATTTTATAACTGATAAAATCAATCTAAACAATGTGTGGAAAGGTGATGTGATTTTTAGAATCAATCCTCTCACATGTAGTGGTGGAGATTTCTTTGCAAGATGGATGCAATTATCAAATAGGGGAATTATTATAGGACGCCCATCGGCAGGGGCTGGAGGTGGAACAGATGGCTTTACTTTAGATAATACTAAAACAACCATACAGTTTCCACTAAGGGAAAGAATAATAATTGGAGATGATAAGTCAATAGAAGGAAATTCAGTAATTCCTAATACCATATATTATGGAGATTTGATTGATTTCTTGAAGGAACACGGAAAAGAGATATCTGATAATGATACAGGTAATATAAGTAATGAAGGCCATACCATTGATCAACTGTGTGATGGAGTGCTATCAAATAATATTGAACTAGTAAATAAAATAATTGCCAGCAGTTCAGTGGATATTAATCAAAAGGATTCCAAGGGATTTTATCCCATTGGAATGGTACTTCCCATGAATAATTGTGAAATGGCAATAATATTATTGGATGCTGGAGTAAATCCCCATGTTGTACCTAGGATTTCAGATACAAAGGGAAAAACGGTATATGATTATGTAATGAGCGAAGAGAGTGATTGCAGTAAATATTTCAAAAACATATTTAAAGAACATAGTAAATATAAAAAGTAAGTTTTGCATGGGAAGGGTAAGGAGTTGTTGATAATTATACTATAATGTTGTCAACAATTCTTTTTCTATAGATTTCCCAAAGTTAAAGTCTATACTAAAATCCCTATAGCACAAATTTTAACAACAAAATTTATATAAAATTTATGGGAGAAAAAAGATATTTAGGACGTAGTAATATATGAAAGGGGGATTGAGGATTTTGGAATACTCACAAAGTGCACTTGTGGAAGGAATACGGAATAAGGATATGCTTGCTTATGAATATATGATAAGTAAATATACAAAAACAATTTATTGCCTGGCATATAATATTTTATGTAAATCACTTAATAGGGAAGATATCGAAGAATGTGTATCCGATGTTTTTCTAGATGCATGGCTTAAAATCGATGAATTTGACCAAGAAAAAGGGAATTTTAGAACTTGGCTACTGATTTTAACAAAATACAAAGCCCTTACATATAAACGCAAGAAAAAACCAAGAAATGTTATTAGTATTGAGAAATTTGAAATACAAGATAGTTATAATCTAGAGAAACAATTGATTTTAAGACAAGATCAAGAAAAGGTTATAGAAACAATCAATTCCTTTAATAAAGTAGATAAAGAAATATTTTTTAGGAGATACTTCTTTGAAGAAAAGATAAGTGATTTGGCAAAGGCCTTTAATTTATCTAGATCTGCTATAGATAATAGACTTTTAAGGGGCAGGAAAGTCATAAAGGAGGTATTGAATTATGAATGAAGATAAATTAATTGAGCTATTAAATAATATGGATGATGATTTAATTGAAGAAGAAATTGACAAATTAATGAATGGAGTTGAAATAGATATGGATTCTATAAAGAAGAAAGCTCATCAAAAACTTAACAACAATAATAAAAAGGGTAGAGGTAAGAAAAAACTTCCATACGTGGCGGCTGCTTGCCTGTGCCTGTTAACCATAACTACTGTTTATGCCGATGATATTTCAGAAGCGATTAAATCCTTTTTTAATAAGACACCCGTATATTCAACTATTGTCGACGGAGATGCTTATTACCTAAAGGAAAGTCACACTTTAAATAATGATATTAAAATAGAAAGTGTAATGGTTTCCGAGGGGAAATTGGAAATGGAATTGACCTCAGATTTAAGTTTAAGTGAACTAGGAGATATAAATATTATACCTAAAAATAATCCTGATATTATCTACTTTCCAGGAGGCTACTCCGGGGGAGACGGTGAGGAAAAAAATGAATATTTCCTTAGCTTCATGAACAAAACAGAAAACAACTATAATATAAAACCCTTTAAAGATTTTCAGTTCACAATTGCTGGGAATTCATATGATGTTTCATTGGAAGAAGCTAAAAGCTTAGATTCAAAGGATGAGATTCATATTTCCAATAATCCAGTAAATAATGTGGAGGGTGTAAATATTGGAGCTAAAGTTATAAAGGAAAATGAAAAACTGAATATACAATTAGTTTCGTCATTTAAGGATAAAAACTTAAAATTAGTAAATTTCGGTAAGCCTACTGAAGAAACAGTTGCAGCTACATTTGAAGACTTAGGGGAGAACGGTGTTGTTACAACTTCTACAGGTAATCAAATAGACAGTGTTTATGTATTTGATGAAATTGATAATAAATATATTCTAGAAATTCCACAGGATTCAAAGGGTTATCCTGTAAGCATATTTGAAACAGATGCACCAAAGGATAAGGGCTTGACACTAAAATTGCCGTCAATAATTGCTTCTTACGATGGAGAAATAGATTCATTATCATTTAGTATTCCAGATGAAGGTGAAGCCACTTTGAATAAAGAAATTGATTTCAAAATTCAAAAGGCTATTGTCAAGAATATTAAAAGAGTATCACCAACGTCTGCTGAGATAGAGTTTGAACTCAATACCAATGGTGATGAAAATATTAACATAAGATCCTTTAATTTTTACAGTACCAACATAAAAAAAATATCCACTGAATTTAGCGGTAATAAAGCTATAATGAATTTAGAACTTGATGAAAAGCTTGACACTGCCAATATTGAAATATCATATCCTGACTTTGTAATGAATGGCGATTGGGTAATTGACTTGAAATAAATATATAAAGATAAACAACTTCAAGGTTTAATATATTTCAAAGAAAAAATGTAGAAGCATTCATTATTTTCTTTGAAATATATTTTAAATCTTAATGTTGTTTATCTATAATAAAACCTAAATTTATAGAGAACCTAAAGAAGAATCCTTTAAACCATAGGGATTCTTTTTTTGAGGTCCTTTATCAAAGCTAATTGTAATTTTCAAAACCCATACAGGGTTGTAAATATTATAAGACTGTGTTAGTATATAAACCTATGTTAGTATATGAACCCATGGGGAGCTTCCTATAGATTTTACAATATAATTGCTAATAACGAATGGAGGAAATGAAATCATGAATGCTTTACCAAATTGCCCAAAATGCAATTCTCAGTACACCTACGAAGATGGAAATCTTCTTGTTTGTCCAGAATGTGCCCATGAGTGGACTCTACAATCACAAGCCGAAGATAGTGAAGATGAAAGAGTCATAAAAGATGCAAATGGGAATATTTTAAATGATGGAGATTCTGTAACAGTAATCAAGGACCTTAAGGTAAAGGGGACTTCATCGGTTATAAAAATAGGGACAAAAGTAAAAAATATACGTTTGATTGAGGGAGATCATGATATCGATTGTAAAATAGATGGTTTTGGAGCTATGAAATTAAAATCCCAATTTGTTAAAAAGGCATAGCCAATAGGTATGAAATCGATATGAGAGTTCTTTTAAGGGCTCTTTTTTTTTATTTAAGGCTCTGTTAGATTTGAGTGTTGTTATTTGACTTGTGCGAAATAATGTTCTATAATGAATAAGAACATATATTCGTAAAAGAGCCATTTATGCCATCAATACATGTAATTTTCAAAGATATCAAGACCTTGACTGATAGTGAGATTGAAGAACTGTTTAACAATATCGGTGAAATCATATCTTCTAGAGCCATGACAAATTCATTATATAATGTTAGCCTTGAGCAATGGATTGACTATTGGTGATGGGATTATCCATCCGTAAATCGGCTACAATCTGCCAAGTTTCTGTTAAAACTTCATTCTATATGAGACACAGACTTCTTGATGCTGTGCGTAATTTTCAAGGTGAGCGTGGTAAACAAGTTAAGAAGCGTGGCATCAGTAACGAGCAAGCTTGTATGGCTACAAACATTTATTGATGAAAAAGAAATCGTCAAAGCAAAGCAACTACTTATAAACGGTTCAACTAAGTTGACTGATACAAACCTTCAACAATATCGTACAAGAGGACATCTATATGTATAGATAGAATATTATTTGATTGATTTGAATATAATTGATTACTCTATTAATAGTGCTACTTATAACTGGTACTAAAAATGATGAACATGAACAAAAGTATCTTTTGTGTTATCATTAATTTAGAAATACCATTATTTAGAAAAATGAGGGAAGAACATGAAAAAACATACAATCTTAATGGCGAGTATATATATTGTTTCATTAAGTATTAATCTCATTCCATCGCTAAAACACCCAGACTCAAACCTTACCTTGATAAATTTATTAACATCTCTGATGCTGATGATTGCAATTATTTTGTGGGTCAAATCTGTTGCCACTTCAAAAAAAACCAGATTTTTAAAAATTATATCGGCAATCGGGATGATTAGTGGTATTTTTGTATTCAGCATATCTCAAGTACAACACATTACCTATGAGATTTTGATTTTGGATATTGTTTCAGGAATACAATATCCTTTGTATCTATTATTTATTACACCCTTATTTGGGATAAATTATATTCTGAATACTAATTATGGAGTATTTTCTGTAATAATATCTTTGTTTTATCTGGCTACTTTTTTACTTTGTTCATTTTATCAAAAGAAACAGAAATAGTGAATTGCTATATTAGGTGATTGCAAATATGCAATCATCTTTTTTATGACTCTAAACAAGACTAAAATCTAACAGAGCTTTATTTAAAGTTATGCTTATTGACAAAAATATTAGGGATAATAAAATAAGAAGTGAGATCATAAAAATTTGAGTAGAAGTCCACTACAGTTAAATATAAAGATGTGGCTGATGTTCTAGAGAAAAACGGACTTTCAGTTCTAGATAAGCCTCCATATAACGATTATATACATCGTGTAGATCAATCCATAAATCGTAATTTGATAGCAGCAGTAAAGCCTTGATAAAGGTCATAAGCATTAGAAAAAGGAGGAGCTTTCATGAAAAAGGGAAAAGCAGAAATCATTATGGTAGTAATTGTAGCCATGTGGGGGCTATCTTTCAGTTTGACTAAACCAATATTAAGGGATATTGAAATATTTAATTTTATGGCTCTTAGATTTTTGATTGGTGGCTTCATATTGTCTAGCATATTATTTTTATCTGGAAGGCTTAGGTTTACACGGGAGCAATTAATCGGAGGTGGGATCACAGGAGGGGTTCTATTCCTTGGATTTGTATTTCATACCATTGGTTTAAAATATACAACCGTTGCTAAAAACGCATTTATTGTTGGAAGTAGTGTAGTTTTTGTACCCTTTATGTCTACATACATAGGAAAACAGAAGCAATCCCTAATTATTTGGGTGGGGACTTGCATGGCCATACTTGGTTTGGCACTGGTGACATTAGAAGGACACCAAGGAGGCATTAATTTTGGAGATTTAATGACATTAATAGGATCAGTTATTTTAGCATATTACATTATTTTGGTTGAAGAATACGTTAAAAAGTATGATGCAATACTGATTGCAGTTACTCAAATTAATGTTGTGGGTCTTCTGAGCCTTATTGCATCTTTTATAGTAGAAAAACCAACAGTAAATTTATCCTTGGAGGCCTGGAAAAGCATGTTGTTTTTAGGGATTGTATGTACTGCTTTAGCATATTTATTAGCAAATGTATGTCAAAAGCATATTCCCGCCACTAATATGGCGTTGATATATACTCTTGAGCCAGTTTTTGCAGCTTTATTTGGATGGATATTCTTATCTGAAAGTATAGGAATTCAAGCTGTAATTGGAGCTATTGTCATTGTAATCAGTGCGGGCTTGCCAAATATAGATTTGTTTATTAAAAAAATGGGCAGGCGTATCCAGATAGAGTAAAAATAATATTCATAACGTAATGCTAAAAGCCTCAGCAGTTTGCTGAGGCTCAGATTATTTACTTTGTCAACAATCTGGTAGGCTACCTAAAAACCTGAAGTTCGAGGCGTGCTGAAACCGAGAGGCTGCAGCGTATATAGACATACGTAAGGGTTCTTGGTTGAAGCAACAACAAAGAAATTCGGGTTTTTAGGTAGCCTAAAGCCTCAGCAATTTGCTGAGGCTTAATTTAATCCTTCAAAAATTTTTTGATGGAATTATATTTTTTTTCTTCCCTAGAAAGAAAATCAAGGGAGCCTACTATTTTTTTTAGATCTTCACTTTTTTTGCAAGTAAACTTCTTGCTTCTAAGGGGGATTTTCATTTTAGGTAGAAAAACTTCAGAAGATTTTTCTTCGTCTTTAGGGGTAATTAGTAGTACTACTTCTTCAACATTACCTTTATGTAATTTAGAGTTATCCTTACTCTCAGTGTCATATTTAGATTCAATCAAATTAATGACTTTTTCAATGTCTGGGGCTTTACCTTGTATTGTGATCTTTGACATATATATCACTCCCTCTGAAGTATACTCTAAAAATAGGAGTTCTAAACCTGTATTTTGTACTATATTTATACCCCTATAAAATATACTCAACCATTTGAAAAGTATTCTTACTTTAAACTATGAATAACCATGAAATTGGTGCAAAAAAAAAACAGGTATTTCTATCTACCTGTTTTCTAGATAATAATTAAAAATTAGTGCTAGTTTTTTATTAGAATCCTGGATTTTCTTTAAATCCTCACTAATGGGAGTGTCCATTTTTTTATTTCTTAAAGGTAATTTGAAATTTGGCATTTTCACCTCGGAGATTGAAACATTAGTAGCTTTAGTTTGTGGGATATCCAACAGAGATGACTCAAAAATATCTTGATTTTTTGCGATAACTTCCATTGTGTATAGTTGACTTTAACCTACAGTCAACATCCTCCTTTCTAAGCTTTAAGCATACCGAATCTAGCAATTAATTTCATTATACCATATTTATGCATTATTACTACTAGTATTATTGTTTTCACTCAACACTTCATAGGCATACCTTAGATAATCGAGGGTGGCAATAATGCCGATAACAGATGATATATCTAGTCCCAAATCGATATCGTCTTCATGGTAAACACAAATAAGTAGCTCGATCTCATTATCTATGGTATCTAAATGATATGTTTTTAATACCCCCTTGCCACCATTAGCGGAAAGTTCATGGTCCTTGCTGTAGGCGGTATCAAAATTTATATCATTTATTGAATATAATCTTTGTAACTCCTGTTTTATTTCTATTTTATTTCTATCGTGCTTTATATAGGCTTTTATATTAAGACATTTTTCTGAATGTTCCTGTTGACAAACGTATTCTTGCAAGCATTGATTAATGGCATCAACAAAGATTCTTGAATTATTAAATATAATAGGTAAATCATGGGAAATTATATTTGCTTGGCTATTCAGCTTAGAAACAAGTCTATTTATTGTTTCGCTACTTTTTGCTGAGTTGTAAACTGCTCTTCCATAGTTTTCATTTTCGTAGGCGAAGCTACCAAACTTAAAGGAGGTTTTTTTGCTCTTCACAAATAAGATATGATATAAAAATCCCTGTATTACTATAAATATTCCTAAAATCACAAGATATTCCGATACAAAGTTATTTTTTGCTATGAGCTTTACTGTTTCTCCTGTTAATATGCCAATTGACAGCATATCAAAAAGTCCGCAAAAGCCTATAAAAAGCTGTTTATGAAAGTTGAGCTTATGTATTTCATAAAATTCCTTAAGGCGCCTTCTATACTTATAATCTTTAAACTTTATAATTAATATATCATTATAGATGGCTTTAGGAAGCCAATTTAAAATAATAAAAATAAAATAAAGGAATGTAGCAATGCTGCACAATGTAAAAATTTGTTCCTTAGGGGTCATTACGTAGTTACCTAATAATATATCAAACATACAAACATCACCTTTCCTTACAATATATTACATTCAACAAAACTTTTGATTATCCTTCTTTTATTTGAGTAGTGGAATTATAAACATAAGAAAATAGGGTCTTCAAAGTTATGATATAGAATACAGCTATTGTATTTTGAAGGAGTATACCGTATATAAAAACAATAAAACTGGCACTAAAAATGGAAGTATACTTCTATTTTTAGTGCCAGTCTAATCTACTGGGCAAATTGCATAATTACTTATTACAAAAACTATCTACTATATATAGTTTTAAAATCTCTAGACCTATACCACCAAATATGCTATATCTTAAATATTCAAATTAAGAATGATATTCCCATATGCAATTCTGCCAATTGAGAGTTATGCAATTTCCTCTACTATTAAGTTTTAAGGTAGATTGGAAAAATAAAATAGTTTTTTTACTCGTGTTTTTGATTTTTTTCATATGTGTATTTATATGGATAGAATATTAGAGGCCTTATATCTAAGACTATTTGCTGACTTAATAACAAACAAAGGATGCAATATTATCTAAATCAATTCCAAAATAATTCCATCTACGGCGTTTTGCGTTCCATTTGCATCCAGATATTGACCTTCGCCCAACATAGGTTGGATACATCCAAAATTCTTCTCCATTTTCCAGCCATATATATGTGAATCTATTAATACATGGCTTTAAAGCTCTTCTATCGATTGCAAAGGTCGTTGGTTGTAAATCTGGGCTATATCGAGGAGGTGGAGGGAGCATCGAGCAGGATGGCTCCGGAGAAGGTGGAGGAATTGGTGGCCCAGGAGGACAAAATGGATATCCTAGAATGTATAACAGCATTCTTCTTATAATAAAATTCATTAATAATCACTCCTAAAGAAATATATATTATTATAATATGAAGGATATAAGGATAGTGTGTTCACAAATTAAGAATATCTTTTATATAAAATATAGTTGAGAAAATTGCATAACTCTGACTTGACTAAGCCCAATATGGGAATATCATCATTGATTTAATTACTTAAGATATAAGTATATTTGATGGTATAGCTTTGTGACTTTTAAAACCATATATAGTAGACGATTTCTGTAGAAAGTAATTATGAAATTTACTCAGTTAATTGGGAAACAAAAAATATAATAATATCTGGTTATGCTGGATGGATTAAAACCTTCAATGTGATAGATATTAACCCACAGGATATGAAATATACAGAAAAAGTATCAAAACAGATTGCAGGCTCGAGTCATATAGGGTATTCTAAAATAGCGGATAGTGAACTTTAAGATTGTTAAAAGCAATTCATACTGGGCTTAATGCTAAAGTAAATGCCTATGCAAGAATATATGATTTTGCTAAGGAGAATAATTATAAAGTAATTGAGAAATATAAGATAAATTCAGAAAAATTTATGAAAGAGTAATAATATAGAGATTCCAGTCAAAACTTTAATTTATACATATCAAAAATCCCCATAGGCATGGGATATTTTAATATGTATAAATTAAGATTTACTTGGAACTCTCTATAATAGATGGGATGGGACAGATGAAAAAAATAAAAAAAGAAATTATTATAAAGGTCAAATCTAGATTCGCTAATAAATTCAAAAGTGGGTATCCATTGATCTTTAAGGAAGCTATAATCAACATTGAAGATATTGATAGGGAAGGGTCTATAGTTAAGCTAGTAGATGAAAAAAACAGATTTATTGCAAGGGGATATTATGGAAAGCAAAATAAAGGATATGGATGGATTCTTAGTAGAAAAGAAAATATAAAAATAGATGTAAACTTTTTCCAAAACAAGCTAATGGCAGCTTTAAACAAAAGAGCAGCCCTTTATAATGATACTGAGACAAATGCCTTTAGGATTTTTAATGGAGAAGGTGATGGAATAGGGGGTTTAACCATTGACAATTTCGATGGATATTACTTAATAAACTGGTACAGTAAAGGCATCTATAAGTTCAGAGATGATATAGTAAATTCATTAAAAAGATTGGTTGAATTTAAGGCTATATATCATAAAAAGAGATTTGATACAAAGGGTAAATACATTGAAGAGGATGGATTTATCCTCGGTGAGAGGGGTCAGTTTCCTATCATAGTTAAAGAAAATGGGGTTAATTTTGCTGTATATTTAGATGAAGGTGCTATGGTGGGGGTATTTTTAGATCAGCGAGATGTGAGAAGAACTATTAGAGACAAGTATGCAAAGGGAAAATCAGTTTTAAATACGTTCTCTTATACAGGTGCATTTTCAGTATACGCGGCATTAGGAGGAGCAAAAAAAACGACCAGTGTTGATCTAGCAAATAGAAGCTTGTCAAAGACAATCGAGCAGTTTAGTGTAAATGGGATAGATTATGAAGCCCATGATATAGTTGTGGAGGATGTATTTAATTATTTTAAATATGCAGTAAAGAAAGCCTTAAAATTTGATATGGTTATACTTGATCCCCCCAGCTTTGCTAAATCAAAGAAATTTAAGTTTAGTGCCGCAAGTGATTATAAAAATTTACTAAAAGAGGCCATTGCCATAACCGAGGATAATGGGATTATAGTAGCGTCCACAAACTGTAGCACCTTCGGTATGGAGAAATTCAAAGGATTTATAGATACAGCATTCAATGAAACCCAGGGCAAATATAAACTGCTAGAAGAATTTTCCCTTCCATCGGATTTTAGAGTCATTAAGGAATTTGAAGAAGGTAACTATCTAAAGGTTGTGTTTATTAAGAAAATTAAAGGATAGCTTTATAGATATTCCAGTTAAACAGTTAATTTATACACATCAAAACTCCCTAGAAACATCGCATATTTTGATATGTATAAATTAAGATTCACCCTAAACTCTCTATAATAAAATATATTTTTTTACAATATACTGAATGTTTTAATATATATGGGGTAAACATTATAAAAGCTAATAGATTTTTTCAGGAGGTTTTTAATGATGTCAAAGTTATTTTCAAGTTATAGTCTAAAAGAAATTGATTTGAAAAATAGGATAATAATGGCCCCAATGTGTATGTATAGTGCAGATGATAAAGGAAATGCTATGCCATGGCATTATATTCACTATGTGAGTAGAGCCCTAGGGGGAACGGGGCTTATAGTATTTGAAGCAACGGCGGTGGAAGGTAGAGGTAGAATAACTGACCGGGATTTAGGCATATGGGATGATTCCCATATGGAAGGCTTAAAAAATATAGTAGAGGAATGTAAAAAATATGGAGCCAAGGTAGGAGTGCAGCTTGCCCATGCGGGAAGAAAATGTGAAATTACTTCCGAGGACATCATAGCACCTAGTCCAATAGCCTTTAGTGAAAAATATAAAGTACCTAGAGAAATGAATAAAGAAGATATGAGTGAAGTTATTGATGCTTTTAAAGAAGCAGCTAAAAGAGCCAAAAAAATTGGTTTTGATGCGGTTCAAATCCATGGAGCCCACGGGTATTTGATAAATGAATTTATGTCGCCTATCACAAATAAAAGAAGTGATGAATATGGTGGGAAGCTTGAAAACAGAGCAAGATTTCTAAAAGAAGTCATAAAGGCAGTTAGGGAAGAGTGGCCCCAAGAAAATCCATTAATATTAAGGGTTTCAGCGGAAGAGTACCTTGATGAAGGTAATCATCCTAAGGATGTAGCAGAAATCATTAATTTAGTTAAAGATGAAGGTGTTGACATGGTTAATGTAAGCTCCGGAGGAGTGGCAAGGGCGAAGATCAATACTTATTCAGGTTATCAAATTAAATATGCTGAAGAAATAAAAAGTATGACGGAACTACCAGTTGTTGCCGGGGGACTTATTACTTCTGCCCCTATGGCTGAAGAGATAATACAAAATAATAGAGGGGATTTTGTTTATTTAGGACGAGAGCTTTTAAGAAACCCCTATTGGCCATTAAATGCAGCAAAAGAATTAGGGGTAGATACTGATTGGCCAGTTCAGTATTCAATGGCAAATAAATAAGGGAAAGTTCAGTCTGTCACTAAAGCTAGAATTATACAATGGTGATAGACTGATTTTTTTTGATATAATTAACTTATAAAATGTAAGTTGAGGTGTAAATATGAATAAAACCATTGGCATACTGGCCCATGTGGATGCAGGGAAAACTACATTTTCCGAGGGTCTTCTATATCATACAAATGCTATTAAGGAAAGAGGAAGGGTAGATCATAAAAATTCATATCTAGATAATCACGAAATAGAAAGGGAAAGAGGAATAACGATATTTTCAGACCAAGCAGTTATGGAATATAAGGGTGATACTTACTATATAATAGATACTCCTGGCCATGTTGATTTTTCACCAGAGATGGAAAGGACCATAATGGTTATGGATTATGCCATCATAATAATAAGTGCAGTAGAAGGAGTGCAAGGACATACTGAGACTGTGTGGCAGCTGCTTAAAAAGTATAAAACACCGGTTTTTTTCTTTATAAATAAAATGGATAGAGTTGGAGCAGATGTAAATAGAGTATTAAAAGAAATAAGAGCAAATTTAACCGACGATGTATGTCATATTTCTAATTCTTTAGAAGAGTTAAATGAAGAAATAATAGAATTCATGGCAGAGAGAAATGAAGAGCTTCTTGAGCTATATATGGAAGGTAAATACGAGAAAAATACATGGCTAAGCTATATGAAGAAAATGATTAAGGATAATAATATTTATATATGTGCAAGTGGTTCTGCCCTACAGGATAAAGGGGTACTAGAATTTTTAGATAATCTTCATGAACTTACAGAAGCTAACTATAATGATGAAGGCTTTGAAGCCAGAATATACAAAATAGGACACGAAAAAAACGGAACTAAAATAACCTATATGAAAATATTAAGAGGCAGTATAAAGGTAAGGGATGAGATTGCCTATAAATGTAGACAAGATGAAATAAGGGAAAAGATAACTCAAATAAGAATATATAATGGAGCAAAGTATAGGACCATAGATAGTGCCAGTGCAGGACAGCTAATTGGAGTTATGGGCTTATCTAAGACCTGTGCTGGACAGGGTTTGGGTCATGACCTTGAGGAGTTGGTCTACAATATGATTCCAGCTTTAAAATCTAAAGTCATATTTGATACCTCATTAAATGTAAAGGAAGTAGTTAGAGCCTTTAACATATTAAATGAAGAAGATCCTTCCTTAAAGGTTACATGGGAAGAAGAACTAGGGGAGATTCATATACATGTAATGGGGCCTATACAATTAGAAATATTGGAAAGAATAGTAAAGGATAGATTTGGACTTTCCCTAGGCTTTGGAAAGCCCAGTATTCTATATAAAGAAAGTATCCAGGGGGAAGTGATTGGCTATGGTCATTTTGAACCCCTTGGACACTATTCAGAAGTCCATCTAAAAATAGAGTCAGGAAAAAGAAATAGCGGCATAGAGTTTAAAAACCTATGTCATACAGATCACTTAACTAAGGGAAATCAAAATCTTATAAAATATCATATATATGAAAGGGAGCATAGAGGGGTGCTTACGGGTAGTCCATTAACTGATATAAAAATCACCTTGCTTACGGGAAGGGCACATAATAAGCATACCAGTGGAGGGGATTTTAGACAAGCTACCTATAGGGCATTAAGACAAGGCCTTGAAAAGGCTGATAATGTACTCCTTGAACCATATTATGACTTTAAAATAAAAGTAGATTTAAATCATATGGGTAGAGTTCTATCGGATATTCAAAAGGCAAGTGGTAGCTTCGAGCCTCCACAGAATAAAGGGGATAAAGCTATTATACGGGGAAGAGTCCCTGTATCGACCTTCATGAATTATCCTAACCAGTTAGTGGCCTTTACTGGAGGAAAGGGAATGATAAATCTTGTTTTTGGAGGATATGACATATGTCATAATAAGGATGAGGTAATAGAAAGCATGGCATATGATAAAAATGCTGATATGGAATATAGCTCATCCTCCATATTTTGTTCAAAGGGACAAGCCTATGTGGTATCTTGGCAAGATGTAGAGGAAGAAATGCACTGCTTGTAAGCCTTTTAGTTGAAAAACTAAAGGGTTTTTTTATATAAAAATTTTAATAACAATAAAAAAATCGATACTTTCAACATGGATGCTTTAGTGATAAAATGTTTATGTTTGCGTAAAAAATCTATCACTATAGAATAGCAATAAGTCCTTTACATATTGATTCTTAGGTATCTTAGAGACCTTGTCTATTGAAAAATCAAGATGTAGATTTATTAGTGTTTTCTATATAAAAGGAGCAGTAGTAGCATGAAAAAATTACAGCCTAAAATTTTCAAGTGTCTTAAAACCTATAACTTCAAACAGTTCTTAAATGACATGACTGCGGGGTTAATAGTAGCGATCATAGCTTTACCATTATCCATTGCATTAGCAATTGCTTCTGGGGTATCGCCGGAAAAGGGACTGCACACAGCCATCATAGCCGGTTTTTTCATATCATTTCTAGGAGGTAGCCGGGTACAAATAGGGGGGCCCACGGGGGCTTTCATGGTCATAGTTTACGGTATACTCACTAAGTATGGCATGGAAGGATTAATAATATCAACCATAATGGCAGGGATATTTCTAATCTTAATGGGGGTATTCAGATTGGGTAATATGATAAAATTTATACCTTACCCTATAACCACAGGATTTACTAGTGGAATTGCTTTAGTAATATTTTCGACCCAGATAAAGGATTTCTTTGGACTCTCCATCACTAATGTACCGGGAGAGTTTATAGAAAAGTGGAGGGTTTATTTTGAGTATATACATACAATAAACTGGACAACCATGATACTTGCACTTTTTTCATTGGCAATTATTATTTTGTGGCCTAAAATTAATAAAAAAATACCTGGATCACTGGTCGCCCTTGTATTAGCAACCCTTATAGCATACTTTTTCAAGCTTGATGTAGCCACCATAGGGAGTAAGTATGGGGAGCTATCATCTGCTTTTCCAAAACCAAGTATTCCTTCATTAAGCCTGAATAAAGTAGAGAATCTTATGGCACCTGCACTCACCATTGCTTTACTAGGAGCCATCGAGTCCCTTTTGTCAGCCGTTGTAGCGGATGGTATGATAGGAGGAAAACATAGATCAAATATGGAACTTATTGCCCAAGGAGTTGGTAATATGATGTCGGGAATATTTGGTGGGATACCGGCTACCGGGGCCATAGCAAGAACAGCAGCAAATATAAAAAATGGGGGGCGTACTCCCGTTTCAGGAATAGTTCATTCAATAGTATTACTGTTGATTATGTTAATATTTATGCCCTATGCCAAACTAATACCCCTATGCACACTTTCTGCTATATTGATGATGGTGGCCTATAATATGAGCGAGTGGAGAGAATTCAAAGCTTTATTCAAAGCTCCCAAAAGTGATGTATTTGTACTTATTACTACATTTATATTAACCGTAATGATAGACCTTGTAGTTGCTATTGAGATAGGTATGGTCTTAGCATGTCTATTATTTATGAAACGTATGTCTGATGTGGCAAATGTGAACGATTTAGTTAGGGATAGAGCTGAGGAAGAATACGGCGATGATGAAGAACTCATAATGGATGTACCAGAGGATATACTGATATATGAAATTAATGGTCCATTTTTCTTCGGTGCCGCGGATAAATTTATGGAAGTAATAGATAGAGTTCAAAGGCCTTCTAGGCTCATGATATTAAGAATGAGAAATGTGCCTGCCATGGATGCAACAGCACTTCATGCCTTGGAGAGATTATTTAATATCTGTAAAAAGCATAGAACTAAATTGGTAATATCTAATATACAAAAGCAGCCATATTCTATGCTTAAGAAAGCTGGATTTATAGAAAAAATTGGTGAAGATAATTTATATAAAAATCTAGAAGAAGCCCTTCAAAATGTAAATAGTAAATAAAAAACTTCAATGTAATAGGGACAAAGAATTTTACCATTTCTTTGTCCCTATTACATTTAAGGTATTTTATTTTTAAAGACTACCAGTTTCTGGACTTCTAAAATTTGATATATCCATGTTTAAAGCATAATCTATTTCTTCTAGCATACTTTTCTTATCCTTTGGAAGTTTACCGCTGATATCCCAATGGTTAGAACTATGATCACTGACGAAATTACTATCAATTCCCTCCAGGTTTTCCACCAATAGCTTCGTTTCCCTTAATGCTTTATGTCCATTGAGGAGCTTGAATTTACCTTCTTTATACATATCATACATAGGAGTATTTTCAAAAGGTATAAAGGTTCTTAGCCTAATAAAATCAGGGTTGATTTCATTAAAAACTTTAGCACTGTTTATTGCATGCTGTCTTGATAATTTATGTCCGCCAACACCAACTATATAGTATAAGCTCAATTCTATATTTGCACCTTTAATTAGCTTTCCAGCCCTTATTATTTCATCGGAAGTGTTTCCCTTATTTATAAGACTTAAAACTTCATCATCTCCGGATTCCATTCCAGAATGCAATCTTGTTAATCCAGCTTTATTAAGCTCTTTGAGTTCATCTAAGGATTTTAAATTAATATACTGAGATGACCCGTACATTGTAATTCTTTTTAAGCTTGGAAATAGCTCATGGGCATAATTTAACATCTCTAGCAAATCCTTTGTCTTCATCAATATTGTATTTCCGTCGCTAAAAAATATCTTCTCAACAGTATCACCATAATGCATTTTGGCTAGAACTAAGTCTTCCTTGATTTCCTTTAAGGGCCTTATTATAAATCTACGGTCTTTATACATATTGCAGAAGTTACACTTATTATGGGGACATCCAATAGTAGCTTGAATAATCAAGCTGTCAAATTCACTTGGGGGTCGATAAACTAGACCTTGATATCTAATATTAATCACTCCATTTCTTAGAAATTCGACTTAAACAAAAGTTTTTTTATTGCCCATTTATGATTAATTGAGCAAATTGTATAATTACTTTTTATAGAAACCATCTACTACATGTAGTTTAAAAATCCTCAAAGCTATGGCATATATTTATAAAGCCTAGCTAAGTGGGAACTATACAGCTTCCTCAATTATTATTTATTATAATATACTACCTTTAAAATTAAAACCAGCATATTATATAAGCTGGTCAAAAAATTTATTCCGCAGGAAATCTTTGGTTTTCTATTCTATACCTACTTACCTATCATGGATTTCAAAGAGTTTGGGTGTATTAACAGTCAAGAATTTAACAGTCTTGTTTGTAGAATTACCCCAATTATGGGGAGTTTTTGACTGTATATGCATGCTGTCCCCTGGATATAAAAGATGTTTTTTATTATCTATTAGGACAGTCAATATTCCTTCTAAAACGTATAAAAATTCTTCACCTTCATGGGAAAACGAGGTGATATCTTCATCGGACTCACTTGGTAGGATAGTTACAAGCATAGGTGAAAGATTTTTTCCCTCAACATCATTTGACAAGCTGTGGAATATGGATTTAGAGTTTTGTACTTGAAAAATTTTCTGCTCAAAACTTCTAATTATTCTTGTATTATTTTCCTTGGGTAGTGCAAAAAAGTATGACAAATGTATTCCTAATACTTGGGCAATGCTCTGCAAAGAACTGATGGCTGGAGAGGTTAAGCCTCTTTCTAATTGTGATAAGTATCCTATTGATAATTCTGTTTGCTCACTTAAATCCTTCAGGGTCAAATCCTTTGAGATTCTTAACTCTTTGATTTTCTTACCTATTTCCTTTTCCATATGTTAATCGAACTCCTTTTTGTCTTTAATAATCCTAGGAATTATCAAATATTTATAAATGAGTAAATTGCATAATTACTTCCCATGAAAACCATATATAGATATTCCCATATTAGGCTTGGTAAGCTCAGAGTTATACAATTTCCTCAAAATAATAGTTCTACATTGGAAGTAGATATCCTTCTCGTATTTTCATTGATTAAAAATAATTTCACAAATATGAAAAACATGCTTATATCCTAATCAATTAAATCAAAGATTATATTTCCATATTAGGCTTGGCCAAGTAAGAGGTATGCAATTTCCTCATAGTATTATTTATCAATTTCAGTGATAATAAATAATGAAAATCCGGTTGCAATAATTTCATTAGATAACAATTTAATCCTAATGCAAAAAAGCATCAATAACAGCTTTTAAAATGTCGAAAAATGTGATATTATGTCGTAGTGCTTATATTTTTAATACTATTATTTTAGAGGAGGATATTATGGGCAATAATCAAACACAAAATGTAAAAATCACAAATGCCGATCCATCAGCATTAGGTTTATTTGGGCTTGCTATAGTGACTCTTGTGGCATCATCTCAAAAGCTTGGACTTACTGAAGGAGTGTCATTTGTAATTCCTTGGGCTATATTCTTGGGAGCTTTTGCACAATTATTTGCTTGTATTAATGATTCTAAAAAAGGCAATACCTTCGGGACCACAGCCTTTGGAGGATATGCATTTTTCTGGTTTGGGGTTGCAGCTTCTTGGCTTATCAAATTAGGGGTATTTGGTGAGAAGATGGCAGAAACAGCGGATGTTAGACAACTTGGGTTTGCATTTATAGGGTATTTGATTTTTTCTATTTATATGACAATTGGAGCTATGGAGACACATAAAGTACTATTTACCATTTTTGTTTTGATTGATTTATTATTTATAGGTTTATCTCTTAGTACATTTGGCATAATCCATGATGCAGCACATACACTAGCAGCATTTTCAGAACTGCTTATATCTTTAGTTGCATTTTATGGTTCGGCTGCGGCTGTATTAAATACACATTTTGGCAAAGAATTTTTACCAGTGGGAAAACCCTTTGGAATATTTAAATAAGGGTAATAAAAAATTATTGGCCCCTTAAAGTGGAGAAATAAAAATCTACTTTAAGGGGATTTTGTTTTGATTGAGATTTCTATAGTATAATAAAATTTCACACAATAATACTATAAAGTAAGGTGATTTATATGGATGCAAAAATAATATTTGAAGACAAACACATTATAGTTGCTGAGAAGCCTCCTAAGGTACCTTCTCAAAGCGATAAAACAGAGGATCTCGATATGCTTAGCATGTTAAAAGCTCATTTAAAGCGTAACTATCCTGGGGCTAGGAATCCTTATATTGGGCTTATTCATAGATTGGATAGACCCGTTGGAGGATTAATGGTGTTTGCAAAAACTAAAGAAGCAAATGCAAGATTATCAGAGGAAATTAGAACAAAAAGATTTAAGAAGGAATATTATGCAGTGGTATGTGGTAAACCTGAAAAATCCAAAGAGGAGCTTAAAGATTATTTATTAAAGCGTCAAAAAATCAATATGTCAAAGGTAGTTTCGCCGGGCACTAAAAATGCAAAGGAAGCAATATTGGAATATCAGACTATAGGAAGTGTTGGTACCGATGAGTATGGGACACTCAGTCTTGTAAAAATAATATTAAAAACCGGAAGACATCATCAAATACGTGTTCAACTTTCAAATGCAGGTTTGCCATTATGGGGGGATAATAAGTATAATAAAACCTTTGTGAAAATGAGGAAATGGACACAAATTGCTCTTTGGGCCGCTTCTATATCCTTTGATCATCCAAAGGACAAGAAGCTATGTACATTTAAATCAAAGCCAAATGAAGAATATCCTTTTACATTATTTAGTATATAAAGGATATATGATGTATCTCAGCATTATAAGCCTAATTTGTGAAATACCTTGAACAATCCTAAGGGGGACCGTCTTTTAAGGCAGTCCCTTGTTCTTATCCTAAAAACTCGGGAGTTGTTACATGATCCCCTCGAATTGCTTTTCTTAAAATAGTAAAATCAATATTATTGTTGCCAAGATTAAAAGAGCAAGGATATTTTGCACCACAGTTCTGGCATTCTATATATTGTCTTGAAGAGGATTGATCACGACTGTCAAACAAAAATGGAAGATTTTGAGATTCGCTAATTGAAGATTCAGCAGTAGGGGTATTTATTTTATATGTGTATACATATGTCGCTTCATATTTGGCTAAAAAGCTTTTTCCTTTACAGGAGGGACAAGATATTGATTTAGATATATCCAAGGTTAGTCTCCTTTCTATTATAGATATTCCAGTTAAACAGTTAATTTATACACATCAAAAATCCCTAGAAACATCGGATATTTTGAGATGTATAAATTAAGTTTAACTTTGGCAAATCTATATAGATATTCCAGTCAAAACTTAATTTATATATGCATAAATACTCAATATTTTTTAGAGTTTTGGGTATGTATAAATTAAAGTCTTTACTTAGATCCCTATATAAACCTGATAATAGTATTTCTTTATAAGGCTCTTTTATATACGTACTAAATGTAAAAAATAAAAGCAGACACGGAATGGAATATTATGTGACTAAATTTCAAGAAGGAAAAAGTCAAAAAATGTCGAATTAAATCATAATAAAATATAAGAGTAAATGTATAAATATAGTGTAGGAGAGACGACTTTATGAGAAATAAATCAGGTGAGGCAATAACGTTAAATCGCAAAAAGATAAACCTCAGACATACAACAGATTTTGTTCCTGGCTATATGAAACTACATAAAAAGTTTATTATTATTTTTGGTATAATTACAATTGCAACAATCGGTGTGGGATACATAGTTACTAATACTATGGGGCAAGACAATCTTAAGGACATAGACCATCTAAGCATTAAATACTTTATGATTTTAATTTTGCTTATAGGATGTATTTATTTTACAGCCGCTTGGTTCTTTATGAATAAATATATTTTTAACCGACTAGAGTCCCTTATGATTAGTGTGAATGAAATCAGTAGAAACAAGGATTTGTCAACCCGTATTTGTACAACACCCAAGGATGAAATATCCACATTAGAGAGTGAATTTAATATAATGCTCGATGCTTTACAAGAATCACAAAATAAGCTCATGCATCAATCCCAGCATGATGATTTAACAAATTTACCAAATAGGACCTATTTTTATCAGCAGGCAAAGAGACTATTAAATAGGGCAAAATATGAAGGCCATTTGGCGGCAGTATTATTTTTTGATATTGATAAATTTAAGGGAATTAACGATTCGTTGGGCCATGAGATAGGTGATTATGTACTTAGGATTGTTACTAAAAGACTAAAGGAGAATATATCTTCAAATAATATAATTTCCCGTATAGGTGGAGACGAATTTATTATATTTCTTTCCAATATAAAAATAATAAAAGAGATAGAAGAGATAATTCAAAAAATTATCGACACTATCAAGGTACCTATTTTTAGTAATGATAAGCAGATATTTATTACATCAAGTATTGGTATTAGCCTTTATCCATGTCATGGTGATGATATTGAAGCATTGATCAATAATGCGGATATTGCTATGAATCGTGTAAAAAAGGAAGGAAAAAATGGATTTAAATTCTATACAAGGGATATGAGAAATAGAATATCTGTAGATATGCTTCGTAGTACATTACAAAATGGTGAATTGGAATTGTACTATCAATCTAAGGTGAATGCAGATATAGGTCAAATTGAAGGAATGGAGGCATTACTCCGTTGGAAAAACCCTAAATATGGCATGATTTCTCCCATGGAATTTATTCCACTGGCAGAGGAAACTGGGTTGATTATACCCATTGGAGAGTGGGTTTTAAAAAGAGCTTGTATGCAAAACAAAAAATGGCAGGATACGGGATATAGACCTATGAGAGTTGCTGTGAATATATCTAGTATTCAGTTTATGCAGTCGGATTTTATACCTATGGTTAAGGATGTATTAAAGGAAACAAAATTGGAGGGGAGTTATTTAGAGCTGGAAATAACTGAGAGTGTAGCTTTGAATAAGGAAGAAGAAGTAATAGATAAATTGCTTATACTAAGGGATATAGGAATACATATTTCCATTGATGATTTTGGCACAGGGTATAGTTCCCTAAGTTATTTGGAAAGACTACCTGTAGATAGCCTAAAAATAGATAGAGAATTTATTAAAAATATTGGCAATGATTCAACCGTTGTCAAAATGATTATTGGTATGGCTAAAAGCTTAGAGCTTTCTGTAGTGGCAGAAGGTGTTGAAACCAATGAACAATCAAACTATTTGATGCAATTTGGGTGCAAATCTATGCAAGGTTATTTATTTAGCAAACCACTCCCCACTGAGAAATTTGAAAAGCTACTGTTAGAAGAAAATAGATGATTAAATGGAAAATCTGTTTCACCTTCAGCTCATTTAAAATATGATGAAGGTGAGGAGGTTTGGGAATTTATAATTATATTTTATAAGTAATGTGGGAATATGGAGATTTATACAATTTAAATTTGTAAAAAATATGCTATACTGTAATAAATATAATTTTATAATTAAGATATAGAGATTCCATTTAAAACGTTACTTGGAATCCTCTATAGAAAAATATGGAGATGATTTTCATGAAGCTGTGTTCTGTTTGTAAAAAAAATGTAGCAATCATATTCACAACAAAAATGGAAAATGGGAAAACTGAAATGAATGGTTTATGTATAGATTGTGCGAAGAAGATGGGTATACCTGTTATAGATCAATTAATGCAGCAAACTGGGATGAGTAAAGAGGACGTTAATAACTTAACTGACCAAATGAATAATATGTTTGAAGATATGGATATAGATGAGTTGGATGGCGATAATATGTTTATGAATTTTTTAAACGGATCTTTTTCATCTATGGACAATGGGCAAAGCAAAGAGGATGAGTCTCAAAATAAAGAAGAATCTTCAGATATAAAGGATGAAATAAGTGATCGGAAAAAAAGCAAAAAAGCTAAAAAGAAAAGAAAACATCTGGAGCTGTACGGTATAAACTTAACTGAGAGAGCTAAAAATAATGGTGTAGATAAGATTGTTGGTAGACATAGAGAAATAGATAGGGTAGTACAAATACTAAATAGGCGAAGTAAAAACAATCCTATATTGATCGGCGAGCCTGGTGTAGGTAAAACAGCCATCGCAGAGGGTTTAGCCGTTAGGATAGTAGAAAAATTAGTTCCAGCAAAATTATTTAATGCAGAAATCTATCTTTTGGATTTGACGGCTATAGTAGCAGGAACTCAATTTAGAGGACAATTTGAAGGACGTATGAAAGCCATCTTAAAGGAAGCAAAAGAGTGCGGCAATATTATTTTAGTAATTGATGAAGTTCATAACATCATGGGTGCTGGTGAGGTTCACGGAGGAGTAATGAATGCAGCCAACATCTTAAAACCAGCCCTTGCTAGGGGAGAAATACAGGTTATAGGAGCCACAACCCTTGAGGAATATAGAAAGCATATTGAAAAGGATTCTGCCCTAGAGAGAAGATTTCAGCCTGTGCTAGTTGAAGAACCAACCACTGAAGAAACCATAGAGATTTTAAAGGGCATAAAAAATTATTACGAAGAATATCATAAAGTAAAAATAGGGGATAAAGTTCTTGAAGCAGCTGCGAAGCTATCAGAAAGATATATTACCGATAGATATCTACCGGACAAAGCAATAGATGTAATCGACGAAGCTGGTTCTAGAGCTAATCTAAAAAATCAAGGTTTGGTAGAATTGGAAGCATTAAAGGAAGAGTTAAATAAGGTACAAGAGGAAAAAGAGGATGCGGCTATTAAAAATGACTATGAAAAGGCTGCAGAATGTAAGATGAAGGAATGCAAGTTGCAGGAAAATATAAAGGAGATAGAAGAAAACTCCAGTAAGGTACAGATAACCGTAGAGGATATTGCATTCGTAATTGAGTCATGGACAAAGATTCCTGTACAAAAGATAACAGAAGAAGAGGCTGAGAAGCTTCTCAACTTAGAAAATAGACTGCATAGAAGAATTGTAGGACAGCAGCAGGCTATTGATAGTTTAGCTAGAACGATCAGACGTAATCGTTCAGGATTCAGAAAAAAGAAGAAACCTGCATCATTTATTTTTGTTGGCCCCACAGGTGTGGGAAAAACTGAGGTAGTTAAGGCCTTAGCTGAAGAGCTTTTTGGCAGCGAAGATGCTATGATTCGTATAGATATGTCTGAGTATATGGAAAAACATACTGTTTCTAAATTGATTGGAGCCCCTCCAGGATATGTGGGCTTTGATCAAGGAGGACAATTAACTGAGAAAGTAAGAAGAAAACCCTATTCGGTTATTCTTTTAGATGAGATCGAAAAGGCTCATCCCGATGTATTTAATATGCTTCTTCAAATTCTTGAGGATGGAAGGCTTACTGATAGCCAAGGTAGAACGGTTTTCTTTGAAAATACAGTAATCGTTATGACCTCTAATGCAGGAAGTCACCTCAAATCATCTGGAATGGGCTTTGCTAAGGATGATTATACGGCTTTAGAAGCACGCGTAAAAAATTCTCTACGAGAAATTTTCAGACCAGAATTTTTAAATAGAGTAGATGAAACCATAGTATTTACTAAACTTTCAAAGGAGCAGCTTCGTAAAATTGTCGATCTTATGATCAAGGAAGTGGCTGATGAGGTTAAGGAAAAATCAATGACCATAGAGGTTTCAGATGATGTAAGAGAATTTATATTAAAAGAAGGTTATGATGAAAAGTATGGTGCTAGGCCACTAAGAAGGACTATTCAAAGACATATTGAAGATGAAATTGCAGAAATGTATCTTCAGAAAAAGTTTAAGGAAGGGTCTAATATAAAAGTAGATTTATGTGAAGAAAAGGTTGTTTTAAATTAAATGAGAAACTTGCATAATGATTCAAATTTATCTATAAGGTCAAGGGATGATAAAATCCCTTGGCTTTTTTGAATTATTAACAAGATAAAAGAATTGTGATATAAATAGTATAAAGATTTTAAAATAATCAAAGGGGTCAATGCCTATGGAAACTACCTATAATTTTTATAATCCAATCCAAAAGGAATCAGTAATTATCGATAGTGGTTATAAAGAATATTTGCCTTCAAAGGAATTAAGATCATATATAGCATGTTATTGGGAGAGCAATCGTGAAAGGAACTATAGCACTATTAATGGTGATGCAAAAAGAGTAGTTCCCGATGGTTGTGTAGATATTATCTTTGATGCCAAGGGATCAAATGCCCCATTTAAAGGTGAAGTTGTTGGCACCATGGATAGGGTTCTTATGCTCAATGAATATGGCTATGTGAGGAATTTTGGAGTAAGATTTTTCCCAGGATGTGCCCATCTGTTTATCAAAATACCTTTGATTGAAATAAAAAACAGCTCTATAAGTCTCGCATCTATTTGGAATAAAGAAGCTAGAATATTAGAAGAGTTGATATCTGATTCAAAGTCAATCTTTGAGAGAATTAATATTATGGACAGGTATTTAAAAAAGATATTATACCATAATGGTCTAGTAGATTTTAATCTATTAAATATATTAACAAAAATCTATGAAAGTAAAGGCAATATAGGACTTAAGGATATAACAGCTAGGGAGATAATAAGTCAAAGACAAATACATAGAAGCTTTGTTAACTGGATAGGATTAAACCCTAAATCATTCATCAAGGTTATTAGACTTCAGAATATTTATAATAATGCCCTTAGAAATACCAATACGAATATTTTTCATATTGCGTTAAGTAACGGATACTATGACCAATCCCATTTTATCAAGGACTTTAAAAAGTTCTATGGTGATACTCCTTCTAAAATATGAGGATTCCAGTCAAAGTTTTAATTTAACATATTAAAAATCCCCACAAACATCGGATATTTTGATATATATAAATTAAGATTTACCCTAAGCTCCCTATATTTAGACATAAATAGTTTGGGAGATTATTTGTGTCCATTTTTTACAATAAATTATTTATAATATCTGATAATATAAATAAAAATAGTAAAAGGAGATTACATATGGGTGAATGGTATGAAGCAAAATGCGGGATTGAATGTAATAAGTGTGAGTATAGAGAAAAGTTTGATTGTAAGGGATGTATTGCATCAAAGGGCAAAATGTTTTGGGGAGAGTGTAAAATTTCAAAATGCTGCACCGATAAAGATTTAGTGCATTGTGGGAATTGTGATGAGTTTATATGTAAAGATCTTTACGCTTTTGCTTATGATGAAGAGCAGGGGGATAATGGCTTAAGGATCGAAAATCTGAAGAAAAGAATGAAATAAAGGATAAAGAGAGAAAACATTAAGGGGAGGATATATAATGACCATAAAGTATCGCGGATCAGTTATATTAGTTAGAGACCTAAAGGCTACGAGAAAATTTTATGAGGATATACTTAATCAAAAAGTTAGATTAGATCATGGTGAATGTATTGAATTCATTGGAGGTTTTTCCATTTGGCAGATAGATCATGCAAATAATATAATGCTTGGACACTCAGTTGATAAAATTGAAATAGGAAATCATGGGAATAATTTTGAATTATATTTTGAGTGTGAAGATATAGAAGATATCTATAAAAAGCTTTTAGATTTAAAAGCAGGATTTGTTCACACCCTATTTGAGCAGCCATGGGGTCAACGTGTATTCCGCATCTATGATCCTGAGATGAATATAGTTGAAATAGGAGAGCCAATGGAATGCGTAATAAAAAGATTTCTTGGATTAGGGTTAAGTTTAGAAGAGGTTTCAAAACGAGCTTCAATGCCAATGGAGATTGTACAGAGGGTTGCAGATAAGAAAAATTGATACAGATTTATAATACTTTGTTTAAGTTGAAAAATTTAAGTGAGCATTCATTAGATTGTAATGGTCACTTAAACCTATTTTAATAGCTTGGAAGAATCTGTGATAAAATGTTAGTCTTTAAATATGGTAAAATGCAAAGACCAGAATATGGGTTTGAAGAATATTTAAGTAGATTTCATAATAAAGATAGTATAAGGGAAGATGTCATTAAAGATAAAGGAAATTGCATAACTCTTACTTGGCTAAGCCTAATATGGGGATATCATCCTTAATTTAATTACTTAAGATACAAGCATATTTGCTGGTATAGCTTTGAGGATTTTAAAACTACATGTAGTGGATGGTTTTTATAGAAAGAGAATTGAACGGAAAATCAAGAACTAAGACAACAAGAGGAAGCCTTTAATGATAAGGAGGCCTCTTGTTATTTTATTATTAGTAGCAATATATTACAAACAAAGTTTTTAGAAAAGACACTATATTTACTTTTGAGGCATAAAATATTCTATATATGAAAAATTAGGCTTGTTATATATAGAGAAATGGCAATAAATTTTTTGCATTTTGGTTCCTTGAAAAGTATTGAAGCTTTAACTATTCAAAAAATCAAAATGTAGATTTATAAGTGCCTTCTATATAGTTCATAATTTTTTGGAGGTGAATGAAATGAATATAAATGAATTAATTAGCCGAATGAATATTAAAGAAAAGGCTGCACTTTGTATAGGGGCTAGTGCTTGGTGTACTGCTTCAATCAGGAGGCTAGGCATTCCGCAAATAGTCATGGCCGATGGGCCTCATGGAGTAAGACGTGTAGAGAATGTCGATGAAGTACAAAATGTTTTTTCACACATAAAAAGTTTACCTTCAACCTGTTATCCCACTGCTTCCGCAGTGGCATGTACATGGGATACAGAGCTTGTTAGAGATATGGGTGAAGCCATTGGACGGGAATGTATCGCTCAAGAAGTAGATATACTTTTAGGCCCAGGTAATAATATGAAGCGTACGCCACTTTGTGGTAGAAACTTCGAGTACTTTTCTGAAGATCCATATTTAAGCGGAGATTTAGCAGCTGCATTTATTAATGGAGTACAAAGTAAAGGTGTCGGAACAGCTTTAAAGCATTTCGTAGCCAATAATCAAGAATACAAAAGACATACTACTAGCTCGGAAGTAGATGAAAGAACTTTAAGGGAAATATATCTTGCAGCATTTGAGAGAGCAATAAAGAAATCAAATCCATGGTCTGTGATGTGTGCTTATAATAAATTAAATGGGACTCACTGTTCTGAAAACTATGGGCTTCTAACCAAAATACTTAGAGAAGAATGGGAATTTGATGGGGTTATTATGTCTGATTGGGGAGCAGTTTATAATAGGGTAGAGGCATTAAAGGCAGGGGTCGATCTAGAAATGCCAGGGCCTCAGAAAAAATCCTTTAAAGCCTTAATTAAAGCCATCAATAGTGGAGAAATTGAAGAAGATATATTAGATGATGCAGTTCGAAATATATTAAATATAGTAGTTAAATGTAGTGAAGTAGAGAAGGGTAATGAAAGCTTTGATATGAATTCTAATAATGAATTAGCCAGAAAAATAGCAAGTGAAGCTATGGTTTTATTAAAGAATGACCAATCTATACTTCCTATTACAGATATAAAGCATATTGCTATTATAGGTAAAGCAGCAAAAAATCCTCGTATCCAAGGTGGTGGGAGTTCAGAGGTTGATCCGACAAATATGTGCATCCCATATGACGAGATAAAAAGCTTCGCCAAGGAGGCAAAGATATTTTATCAAGAGGGTTATGGAGATGAGGAAGAGATAGATCAGAATATGATAGACGATGCAATAGATATAGCTAAGGATGCCGAGATAGCACTGATATTCATGGCTTCACCGGCACATAAGGAATTCGAAAGCTATGATAGGGAAGATATAAAGCTCACAAAGCATCAGATACAATTAATAAAGGCGGTGGCCTCAGTACAGCCTAAAACCGTAGTAATTTTAAATAATGGTTCTCCAGTTTCAATGAAGGAATGGATTGATCATGTACCTTGTGTATTACAGACATGGCTCATGGGGCAAAGCGGTGGTGGAGCCGTGGCGGATATCCTTTTTGGAAAAACAAATCCATCGGGTAAGCTAGCCGAGACATTTCCCATCAAATTGAGTGACAATCCAGCATATATTAACTACCCAGGAGAAAATGACAAGGTAATATATGGCGAGGGCATATTCATTGGATATAGGTACTATGATAAAAGGGATATAGAGGTGCAATTTCCATTTGGATATGGACTATCCTATACAACCTTTGAATATTCAAATCTCCGATCTTCTTCAGATCAATTCAAGGACATAGATGGCTTAACCATAACCGTTGATGTGAAAAATACTGGGAAAATAACTGGAAAGGAAGTTGTTCAACTATATGTAGGTGATAAAGAATCGAGGCTAGTCAGACCTAAAAAGGAGTTAAAGGGTTTTAAAAAGATAGAGCTACAGCCTGGGGAAACTAAAACCCTTTCATTTCAACTTGAGATGAGGGATTTTGCTTATTATCATCCCAGATATGAACAGTGGATAACTGAAGATGGAGAATTTGACATCATGATAGGCAAATCCTCAAGGGATATTCCTTTGACTAAAAGGGTTAGTCTTATTTCTACCACAGAGCTTCCTTGTACTTTAGATTATAATAGTACTGTGAGGGAATGGCTTGAGGATAAGAGGGGTAAAAAAATCATTGAATCGCTTAGTCAGGATATCATGAATAGAAAAGATTTTATGCAATTAGCAGGGGAATCCAATGTGGATATATGGAAAGCGGCACAGGATACTCAATTGATATTTTTATTAAAACAAATATCTTGGGCACTGCCCCTAGTACCTAATATCATTATGTCAAGGCTATTGTCCCAAGTCCATGGTAGAAGAAGATAGAAACAAAAAACCAATCTAATTCCGATTGGTTTTTTTATTTGTAAAGAGTTCAAGGTGAATATTAATGTTAATGTATATATTTTAAATGATTGCCTTTAAAATATATTATAATTATGTATAATGGAAATAATTCTACTTAATAGGGGAGGTATTTGATGAATACTTTTTTTGCATCACTTTCTATTTTATTTGCACTCAATATAGTTTTAGCTATAGCAATTATTTTTCTGGAAAGGAAAAAACCCACTGTTACATGGGCATGGATTATAGTACTGTTAGTTCTTCCAGATATTGGATTTATTCTGTATTTATTATTTTCACAGAATTTGAGTAATAAGAAAATATTTAAACTAAAGGAGGAGGAAACAAGGCTTATCGATCTACTTAAGAACGAAGAAATATATCTTTTAAAAAACAATCAAATAAATTTTAAAGATAAATCAATGGCAAGATATCAAGACATGATTTATATGAATCTAATAAATGACAATGCTTTTTTCACACAGGATAATGATATAGAAATTTTTACTGATGGCAAAGCAAAATTTGATGAACTCCTTGGGTCTATTAAAAAAGCCAAGCATCATATTCATATGTTATATTTCATAATAAAAAATGATTCCATTAGCAAGCAAATACTAAATGCTTTAATAGAAAAAGCAAAGGAGGGAGTAGAAGTTAGGCTCCTTTACGATGCCATGGGCAGCCAAGTCATTCCAAGAAAAATACTAAGGGAATTAGAAGCTGCCGGTGGAAAATATGCTGCTTTTTTCCCATCTAAGATTCCCTATATAAATTTCAAATTGAACTATAGAAATCATCGTAAGATAGTTGTTATTGATGGTAAATATGGATTTATAGGTGGATTTAATGTTGGAGATGAGTACCTTGGGTTAAACAAAAAAATGGGATACTGGAGGGATACCCACTTAAAGGTTAAAGGGAGTGCTGTTCTTAATATTCAAACTAGGTTCATGCTAGATTGGAGGTACGCATCTAGGGAGAATATAAAGAATTTAACTGAGTATTATTCTGCTGTGGCCTCAACTGGAAATGCAGGTATTCAAATTGTATCCAGTGGACCGGATTCCAAAGAGGAACAGATTAAGTATGGATATATTAAAATGATTAATTCTGCTAAAGAGAGCGTATATGTTCAAACTCCATACTTTATACCAGACGATACCATACTGGAAGCTTTAAAGATTGCCGCTTTATCAGGAGTGGATGTACGGATTATGATTCCAAATAAACCTGATCATATATTTGTTTATTGGGCTACATATTCATATATAGGAGAATTATTAAAGGCTGGGACCCGGGCGTATATCTATGATAAAGGCTTTCTACACGCTAAAACCGTTGTTGTAGATGGGAAGATTGCATCGGTTGGTACAGCAAATGTTGACATTAGGAGTTTTAAGCTTAATTTTGAAGTAAATGCCTTTATATATGATACGGATATTGCTGGTGAGCTAAAAACTATTTTTGAAAAAGATATAAATGATTGTAAAGAAATTACTAATAAAATCTATTCTAAGCGTTCCAATATTATTAAGATAAAGGAATCCATTTCAAGGTTATTGTCTCCTATATTGTAGGGTGATAGTTCTATTTAATTTTTGATAGCTTCTATTTGAATTTTCATCATATAGGGATTTTAGTATGAACTTTAATTTATACTATGAAAACCCTATATAGATATTCCATTTAAACAGTTAATTTATACACATCAAAAATCCCTAGAAACATCGGATATTTTGAGATATATAAATTAAGTTTAACTTTGGGAAATCTATATAAAATATCCTTTTTGAGAGTTTGGCAAAACATTAACAAAATGTAATAAAAAAATCGACAAAAAAACAAGGAAATCGACATAAAACGTCAAAGTTAGTTATTAAGTACATAGGACTTATGAGGAGGATAATATATGTTGAAAAATTTGAAGTTACGTAAAAAAATTATTTTACTATTTATTGTAACAGGTCTTATTCCAGTCATAATCATGGGTTTTGTATCAATGAATGCATCAAAGAATAACATACGAAAGGAAATTTTTAAGGGAAATAATCTCTTTCTCAAGTCAACAGCTTCACAGCTTAATGCTTATTTTGACGAAAGAACAGGTGATGGAAGGGTACTAGCTTCATCAAAAAATATTTACAATATAATTAATACATATTCAGAGTCTGGAAAGGAATCAGAAGTCTGGAAGGAATCATATAATGATTTGCACACATTTTTAGCAACGGTAAAGGAATCATACAATTATGAGACTATATTTTTAACAAATGAAAATGGGAAGATTATCTTTTCCACTGATAAGTCCAATGAAGGAATTGATCTTTCAGAGAGAGATTATATTCAAGAAACATTGAATAATAAGCAGAATTGGTCACAACTATTTTATTCCGAAAACATCAAAACAAATGTTATTGTATTGTCTACTCCAGTATTTAAAAATGGGTCATCAGGAAAGCTTATAGGAACATTGAACTTCGTAATTACACAGCATATCATAGATGACATAGTTCATGATGGAGTTGAAATATTAGCAAAGATTGGAGATGCTTATCTAGTTAAAAGTGATGGTACTTTACTTACAAATACAAAGCTTGGAGATTTTACTGAAGATGCGGCTCTTAGGCAAAAAATAGAAACAAAAAGTGTATCTATGCTTTCTAAAGCCATTGAGGATAGAGATTTTCAATATTCTAATACCGATGAGTACAAGAATTATTTGAACAACAAAGTATTAGGTTCTGTTGGGGTAATCCAATTCGGAAGGGATGCAGTAGGACTGGTTATAGAAGTGGATAGTGCCGAAGTATTTGAGGATGCAAATTTTCTTCAAAAATCTTTAATTATTAGTATATTAGTTATTATTCTACTAGGTATACTACTGGTAGTATATCTCTCAGATTTAATTACAAAGCCTTTGATTAAAACCAATGATATGTTAAAGGATATAGCAAAGGGTGAAGGTGATCTAACTAAAGCCCTAGCGGTTAACTCTAATGATGAATTAGGAATACTTGCAAAGTGGTTTAATTTATTTATATCCAAAATAAGGGATGTAGTAATCCAGGTTATAAGTAATGCAGATGTATTGGCTGAGTCCTCTGAACAATTGGCCCTGGCAATGGAACAGTCAAACAAGGGTATGGAGGAAATTGCTAGAGAAATAACTGTTATATCAGATGGATTACAAAATAGTGCCAGTGTTATAGAAGAAGCAACGGCTAGTACTCAAGAGATTGCCAGCGGTTCTATGATAATCTCAGAGGAAGCAGAGAATGTTTTTGAAAAAAGTGAAGAGACTCTAAAGGCTGCAGAATTTGGTGGAGATAAATTAAGTGAGGTTGTTTCGGCAATAGATAGGGTTAAGCAATCCTCTGACAATATGTATTCTGTTATTAAAAATCTGAATGATTCATCTGTTCAAATAGGTGACATAGTAGCAATGATTACTAATATTTCAGAGCAAATAAACCTATTGGCCTTAAATGCGGCTATTGAGGCAGCAAGGGCGGGAGAACACGGAAGAGGCTTTGCCGTTGTTGCAGATGAAGTAAGAAAGCTAGCAGAAGAAAGTAAGGACTCAGCGCATAAGATCACTCAATTGATTAATGATATTAAAAGTCAGGCGGAAACTGCTGACAAATCAGTAAAAGAAGAGTATGAGATAGTAGAAATGAGCGTGAAAAAAGCAAAGGATACAAACCTACAATTTAAGAGGATTTTAGAATTGATGGAACAAATAACATCCAGAATAAAAAATATATCGGATTCATCGAGAAAGCAATCAGAAATTACTAAGGATATGACTAAAGCTATGGAGGAAATTTCTGTTACAACTCAAAATAATGCAAATGCTTCCCAGCAGATTAGTGCAGGTATAGAAGAACAAGTAAGTACCTTTGAGGAAATAGGTGCCAGTGCTGAAGAACTCAATAATATGGCAAATAACTTAAAAGAAGAGACAGATAAATTCAAAACAAAATAAATAAGCGAACCATATTGTATCAATACTTCTTTCCTTTAGTGTATATCATTTCTGGAGGGAAAATCTAATCAAAATCTCAAGGGTGTTATGCCCTTGAGATTTCCATTTGAAAAGCTAATATGAAGTGAGAAAATTATAAACCAAGATACATTGATTTTAATATATAAAACAATAGTGGAATGAAGATTGCGGGCAGCATATTTCCTACCTTTATTTTTTTTATTTCCAGCATGTTAAGTCCAAGTCCAAATATTAATAATCCACCAACTGCTGACATTTCCGTTATCACAAAATCCACTAAGAAGGGTTTCATAAATGACGCCGTAATAGTTATAAATCCTTGATATAAAAACACCGGTATAGCAGAAAATAATACCCCTATTCCTAGTGAAGATGTAAAAGCTATAGAAGAAATTCCATCTAATATGGATTTTGCAAAAAGGGTCTGGTGATTATTAGTAAGTCCGCTTTCTAAAGCACCTATAATGGCCATAGAACCTACACAATAGATTAAACTGGCATTAACAAATCCTTTAGATATACTATCACTAGTATTGGAAAATAATCTTCCAAAGGGTTTTTCTAAAAATTTCAATTTAACTTTGGCAAAAACCTCTATTTTTTCGATTTTATGCTCGATTATTTTTCCAAGGCCTTCAAGTCTATCCTCTATTCTTAAAAATTCTCCCAGTATACTGCCTATTGCAAGACTAAAAATTAAAAGCAGCATATTTTCAGTTTTTAAAGCATTCATTATACCTATTAGAATAACAGCTAGACTTATTGATTGCAGCACTGTTTTATTATATTTCTCAGGAATACCCCCTCTAAATATAAGCCCTACTGTACTTCCCATTATTATTGCAAAAACATTGACTATAGTACCTAGCACTGCTCTTCCTCCTCGATATTTGTTATAGCTTGGTCTTTCATAATTATAAATTTGCTATTTACCAATTATACTTTATAATAATATAAATAGATAGGGAATTAAAGAGAAATATTAAATTCTATGTATATAAATCACCTGCTAATCTATATTTACATTTTTATATTAATATAGGACATATGTCCTTTAAAGGAGTTCATTATAATGATAATCTATAGGTATAGAGCCAGAGGGTTATTAGATGGAGGATATTATGATGTATAAATCGTTTGCAGTTTTATCAGGAATATTAGTGGCTTTAATGGTAACTTGTAATGGTACTTTATCAAGTTACTTAGGGGACTATCCAGCGTTAACATTTATTCATGCACTGGGGTTTATAACAGTTATAGTTGTTTTAATCCTAAGAAAAGAAAGGGTTCCCGATCTAAAGGGCATACCTATTTACTTATTTACTGGGGGTGCTATAGGAGTATTTATGATATTCTCAAATAATGTTTGTTTTACTTATCTGGGAGTATCACTTACGGTAGCATTAGGTCTTTTGGGTCAATTAATCGCTTCTTGCTTTATAGATCATTTTGGCTTATTTGGCATGAAAATCAGTAAATTTCATAAAGAAAAAATAATTGGATTTATAGTAATATTAGTCGGTATAGTTTTTATGATTATATATTAGGGGGTGGAAACTTTGACCTATATAATATTGGCATTTTTAACAGGCTGTGCAGTAATCCTATCCTTGGTAATAAATTCAAAGCTGGCTGAAAAGATAGGTATATTTCAAGGATCATTAGTTAATTATACTGTGGGACTTCTATTTAGTACTTTAGTTTTAATATTTAATTATAGGCATATAAACATGGCAATTGAACTTTTTATAGATATACCTTTTTGGGTCTATTTAGGTGGATTTATTGGTGTGATAGTTTTATCAATTAATAATATAGTAATACCTAAAATCCCTACTATATATTCAACCCTACTTCTTTTTATTGGTCAGCTTTCAATGGGAATGTTAATTGACTTTGTCATAGGCAATACTATCTCAATGGGTAAAATAGCTGGTGGACTACTCATATTAAGTGGTATGCTATATAATTTCTATGTTGATAAGAAAGCCTCTGATAATATAATTATTGATGAATAGGACAAATTAATAAGGAAAACAATCAGAAACAAAGAGATAGGAGCTGCCAAAGCATGTTGGTAGCTCTTTACTTATATAAATTCTTGTCGGATTGAACGTTCTTTTTATTAATTTTCAAAATCCTACATCTATATATATAAAATATTTTAAATTTTATATGTATAAGTTGATATGGGGTTTAAATAGAATAATAATGTAAAGAATTAAAAAACGGTAGTAGTTATGGATTAAAAGAACCATAATAGGGTAAATGAAATATAAAATAATTAAAGGGGAGTTAAAAATGGAGCCTTCTATTAATGAAAGAGTCAGTGAAATGTTAAGGGAGCATAGGGATTTTTTTAGAACGGAGAAAACCAAGGATATAAACTTTAGACTAAAACAGCTTGAGATTTTAAGAGATTCAATCAAGGAAAATGAACGACAGTTGATTGAAGCTCTTCATAGTGATTTAAATAAATCAGAATATGAGGCATATTCATCGGAAATTGGTTTTTGTCTCGATAGCATTCGTTATATTATAAAACATTTAAGGTCTTGGGCAAGGACAAAAAAAGTAAGAACCCCCTATTTTCATGTAGGGACAAAGAGTTATATATATTCTGAGCCCTATGGAACTGTATTGATAATAGGGCCATTTAATTATCCATTCCAATTACTTATAGAGCCCCTCATAGGAGCTATGGCAGCAGGGAATTGTGTGGTTTTAAAGCCCTCTCAATATACTCCTCAGGTATCTGGATTAATAACTAAAATGATCAAGGAAAATTTTTCCCAGAACTATATAAGAATCGTGGAAGGTGGAAGGGAGATTACTTCGGCTTTAATCAATAAGCCCTTTGACTACATCTTCTTTACCGGTAGTGTTAATGTTGGTAAGATAGTAATGGAAGCAGCTGGTAAGAATCTAGTGCCAGTAACCCTTGAATTAGGGGGGAAAAGTCCCACTATAGTTGATAGGGAAGCAAATCTAAAGGCCGCCGCACAAAGAATTGCTTGGGGTAAGTTTTTAAATGCAGGGCAAACCTGTGTGGCGCCAGATTACATACTCGCCCACAGGGATATAAAGGAAAAGCTAATTAGTGAATTTAAAAGTATATTAAAGAATTTTTATGGGGATGATCCACTTCACAGTAATGATTACGGAAGAATAGTGAATAAAAAACAATTTCAAAGATTAGTACAGCTCATAGATGGAAAGAAGGTAGCAGTAGGAGGTAGATATGATGAAGAAAAGCTATATATTGAGCCTACTATTTTAGATAAGGTACAGTGGGATGACATTATTATGGAGGATGAGATCTTTGGACCGATTTTACCAATAATAGAATATGAAAGCCTAGATGATATAATAAAAACTATAAATGATCGTCCAAAGCCATTAGCCCTATATGTATTTTCTGAAAATAGTGATGTGGCTAAAAGGGTTATTGATGAGGTTTCCTTTGGTGGAGGATGTATAAATGATACCATATCCCATTTAGCATCTCCATATTTGCCCTTTGGTGGGGTAGGAACATCAGGCATAGGCAGCTATCATGGCAAAGGTAGCTTTGAAACATTTTCCCATAAAAAAAGTATCATGAAAAAGACCACGAAATTTAGTCTCGCCATGCTATACCCTCCCTATGATAAAAGAAAGGTCAATCTTTTGAGAAAGATATTTAAATAGAAAAGGGCTTTATGCCCTTTTCAGATTGTTGACAAAGTCAACAAGATGTCAGGCTGTTGAGAAATCCGAAGTTCGAGGCGTGCTGAAACCGAGAGGCCGTAGCGTATACAGACATACGTAAGGGTTCTTGGTTGAAGCAGCAACGAAGAAATTCGGGTTTGTCAACAGCCTGAAAAGGGCTTTATGCCCTTTTTGTGTTTATATATATTTCAAAAAGGTGTACAATGGGATTAAATAAAAAAACATAGATTGTGGGGGGAATGGATATGAAGGTATATATCAGTGCTGATATAGAGGGCATAACAGGGGTTACTACCTGGAGTGAAACGGAAAAGGGTAATGGTGATTACAATCCTTTTGTGAAGCAGATGGAGAAGGAAGTTTGCGCCGCATGTAGGGGTGCAGTGAATGCTGGTGCAGAGGAAATCTGGGTCAAGGATGCCCATGATAGCGGGAGAAACATTGATCCAGCTATTCTTCCAAGGAACGTAAAATTAATTAGGGGTTGGAGTGGTCATCCATTTTCCATGGTACAGGAGCTAGATGAATCCTTTGATGCCCTTATTTTTGTTGGCTATCATTCCTGTGGAGGTTCTAAACACAATCCATTATCCCATACAATGAACTGTGAAAATGTTAATTACATAAAGATAAACGATAGATACGCCAGCGAATTTTTACTTCACGCCTATGCGGCTGCAACGGTTAATGTTCCTGTAGTATTTGTAAGCGGAGATGAAGGCCTTTGTGATGAAATAAGTGAAGTAAATGAAAAGATAAGTACCCTTGCAGTTAAAAAGGGTATAGGTAACTCTACCATTAGTATCAATACCGACTTAGCTAATGAACTTACGGAGAAGAAAGTAAAAGAGGCATTAATGGGGAAGTTAGATTTATGTAATATAAAGCTTCCAGATAGCTTCAAGGTTGAGATTTCATACGCAAACCATATTAGGGCATATAAAGCTTCCTTTTATCCTGGAATGAAGCAGATATCACCTACAAATGTGTTATTTGAGACAAATGACTATTTTGAAGTTTTACGAATGATATCATTTGTGGTTTAAGCTTGATTTTGTGTCAACTTCATTGATTTGGATGGGAAAAGTTAATACAATAATTGAAAAGGATAAAAAATCTGTAGTTGAGTACAATAGCTACAGATTTTTTTGTTCTCAATATTTTTTATTTATTACTAATATACTCATCCAATGCCTTAGACAACTGATCAGGGCAAGATGTAGACTTAAACCCACACGTTATACCACGAAGTTTTTTGATTACTTCATGGATATTCATTCCTTCAATTAACTGACCGATTCCCTTAAGATTTCCTGGGCATCCCGAATAAAATACTACATTCTTTACTAAATCATTTTCAACGGTAAAAGTAATTTTTTTTGAACAAACTCCTTGTGGAATGTATGAATTCATTTTTATCCCCTTTTCTAGTATAGATATTTTGTAAATCCCAATATTATATAGTTTAGTATTATATTAATGACTAAAGAAAAGCTTGTCAAGTTAGATTATTATTTATTTAATATTGCTATTAGCTGTTTTACAGTAATAAAACCTATACCTTTCTCCGATAGTAATGGGTAAGCTGACTTGATGGCCTGGGCAGTGGCTTTTCCACCTTCAACTCCCACATGGCCAATTCCTATGGCATATCCTCTTTTTAAAGCTATATCACCTAGCTTTAGTATCTGTTTTCTAATATGGGCAGTATCCTTAGTGCCATCTAAGAACACATCTCTGGTAAGGCATGGAACCTCTAGGATCTCAGCTGTTTCGGAGATCACTGACTTAGGTGAAGTTTTGCTATCCACAAAAAATAAATTTTTATCCTTTGCTACTTCTAATATAGCTTTCATTATTCTTTTATCTTGTGTGGCCTTAGAACCCATATGATTATTTATACCCGTTGCATATTTTATTTCCTTTAGCCCATCATATACGATGGATTTTACTTCTTCATTAGATAGATCACAGGTAATTCCCCTTGGTCCCAGCCATTCTTTTTTTCCAACATTGGGTTCCATGGCAAGATGCATGATGACTTCTAGATTGGCATTATATGCAGCCTCGGCATCCGATGAGCTATAGGGCATAAATGGCATTACCGCCGCGGTAATAGGAATATTTAAATCCATCATTTCATCTGTGCCGTCTCCATGATTGCCAAAATCATCGATTATTAATACTATATAGCCTTTAGAATTTAAATCGGTTTTGATGCTTGAGGCCTTATTAAAGAATATTTGAAACATAATTAGTAAAAAAAAGATGGACAATATTATTAATAAAAGTTTAAACAATTTCTTCCTAGTAATAATTATCCACATAATATACACTTCCCTCACATTAGTTATTTAATATATAAGTATATAATTCTCCATATATTATGCTTAATTTAATATAAGATTGTAGAAAGCCTTTAGTTGGTGTATTATGTTATAGTCATGCTACACTAAAATTTATTAATGTTTAAAGTAGCACTGCTATAGGGATTCTAGTCAAAACTTTAATTTAGAACTCTCTATATAAGGAAAATATCTCTATGAAAAGGTGGTATTAATTTATGACACTTAACAAAGGAAACCTGTGTATACATAGTGATTTTGAAATAAGAGTAGTAAGAGAGGATGGGAATGATATTGACTTATTTATCCCCATTGGAGATAGAACCTTAAATTTGTATCTAGGGGAGGATATAGAAGCTATAAATTCTAGATTGCAATTTTCTATAGTTAAGAACTTGATATTTAGGTTTAGTATGGATAAGGACAATAATACATCAACTATTCATATGCTTAGGAGCATAGATTTGTATTCATCAATTGTAAATTTTGAAATAGACTATAGTAAGCGTATGATTGAGATAAAGGATAAGGAGTACTTTGTGGAAATGAGGATAAAGGATAAGCAAAACTGTTGATAAACTTATAAATATTACAGGTTTATCAACAGTTTGTTTCATTCATGTTAAAAATTCTAAAATTTAAACTATTTATAATGAAAAAATCATATAATTATAATAACATAAATAATAACATAAATTTTATTTTGACTTGAGGGGGTATTTTATGTTAAATGGTAAGAAAATCAGAGAAATTAGAAGAACCTTAGGGTATACTGCTCGGGATGTAGAGATTCTTACAAAGGACACCAAATATGGAGCCTCAATTTCAAAATCATATCTAGAGGAGTTAGAAAGAGGTGACAAGAAAAATCCAAGCTTTCAAAAGATAGAAGTCTTAGCAAATGTATTATGCTGTAAACTAGATGATTTAGTGTTAAGGGCGGAAGCTTAATAGATAACGATATAGTAAATACAGAACGGTTCTATGCCGTTCTTTTTTAGTTCCTACTATATAGAAATAGGAAAAAAATAGATAAATATGTTGAATTATATAGTATTTATAAGGTAAAATAATTATTAGAGCAAATTGCATAATTACTTTCTATAAAAACCATCTACTATATGTAGTTTTAAAATCCTTAAAGCTATACCATCAAATATGCTTATATCTTAAGTAATCAAATTAAGGATGATATTCGCATATGCAATTGTGCCAAGTAAGAGTTATACAATTTTCTAATTAAATAACAATCAAATAACAAATAAGAGGTGTCATATGGTTAGAACGATTATGTGGATTATCTATTTTATTTATCGAATACTGGTTATAACGCCATATTTGATAACTCTCAAGTCCCTTGATAAACAAGATAGAATAGATGAGAGGGATGAGCTTGCTTATGATATATCTAGAAAGTGGGGCTATAATTTAATTAAAGCAAGTGGCTCTAAAATAAAAGTTATAGGACAAGAAAACATACCAAAGGATCAAGCAGTACTTTTTGTTAGTAATCATCAAAGCTATTTGGATATACCTGTATTACTTGGATATATTGATAAGCCAAAATCATTTATAGCTAAGGCAGAACTAAGCAAATATCCTTTATTTAGTACATGGATGAAGGCTATGAGATGCATCTTTATTGATAGAAGCGATGTTAGACAATCATTGAGGGCCATAAAAGAGGGTATAAAGCTTTTGAAGAACGGATATTCCTTAGTAATTTTTCCAGAGGGAACTAGAAGTAAGGATGGTAACCTAATGGAATTTAAGCAAGGCAGTTTGAAATTAGCAACTAAATCTGGAGTTCCCATAATGCCAGTTACCATTAATGGAACTAAGGACATAATGACAAGGGGAACACTATTCATTAAACCTACTGATGTTGAAATCATAATTTCAAAGCCAATATTTATGGATGAAGAAACAGCCAAGGATTCCAAGGCTTTAAATGAAAGGGTAAGAAATATTATAAGTGAAAATTTGAACACTACTCCATAATGGAATAGTGTTTTTTAAATGGACAAAGGGACTTTTTTCCCTTTTACCTAATTACATTGATGCCGAGGATACACCTTAATCGAAGAAAAGACGATAGTTCCATAGTAGAACTATCGTTTCGGATTGTAAACTCCTGGATAAGTAGGAGTTTTTATAATATGTTAAATTAGTCTTTAGGATACTTGTATTGTGGATCAAGCCAACATATCCTACAAAAACCACGCTTAGTAATCAGATTAGAGAATGTCCTGTATTTCTACCACTTTAAGATATATTATATTAGCATTGTCTAAAATACGGTAGTTTGTTAAACAATAGTAATAGTCTCGTTGCCTAATAAAAAATGAAAGTGCAATCATTAAATCCACGATGATGCAAAATATATGTTGTACTTTTTATTTTATTTATCTATTTTTTTTTCTAATTCTATATCTTGTTCCCAGTTTTCATTTCCGCCAGTATCCAATATAAACTTGCTCCACAACTTTCCTGTTTTAGTATCTAATATTACCTGATTATATGTATTAGCTTTATAATATTGATATCTACCAATAGTATTTTTTTCATTATTAGATGATATATATATTATATTTTTTATTAAATATATAATATATATATTAGTTATTATTATACAAATAATTAAAATAAAATTAATATATTGAATATATCTTTTCATAAAATTCTAATTAACATTCTTATCTATAGAATACTCTATGCATTTAGGGCTTTTTACATTATCAACATATTCATTTCCACCATATACAGTTGTAGTTTTACCTGTATCTATATTACCATTATATATTCTATATACGTCCCATTTCTTAACTTCGATATTATATAAATCATAATTAACACAACCATAAAAATACCTTGTATTACACGATGAACTTTCACTTGGTCCACTAAAAGTTTCACCTCTATTCCATGTTTTGCTAACTGTTCCAGATACAGAGCCTGTTAATGATAGTTTTATAACACTTTTGATCTCAGTGGAACCACTTACACTAACTGTCCCAGATACTGATTTTGAAGATGATAGAGTTTTAGTAGATCCTCTAGCAACACTTATCAAAAACTTCTTGTTTTGATAAGTATCACAATCCACTTCACGCAGATCTTTTTCTCCAACAGTATAATAAGAATGGTCATATACTTCTGTAATTACTCCTCTTGTTTTTACAGATGAATTTTTTAAAGATTCATCTATAAATTTAATTTTTGCGTTAGGATTGTATTGTGCTTTAAATTCTTTGTAGGTGCTTACATTAAAATTTTTTTCTCCAGCAAAACAAGTTGCTGTCATAGATAAGATTAACAACATGACAGTAATTAATGATAAAAATTTTCTTTTAAACATAAATATTCACTCCTTATTTTATTTTTATATTTTACTTATTAAGTATAACAAAACAAATATAGAAAATAAAGTAATTTTTAAAATATTTTTACATTTTTATATAAATTTAATAACTATCAAAAAAATGCTAAAATATAAATTCATATCCTATGGAATAATAATGCTCTCTTTAATTAAATTCTTAAAAGTTTCTTTTGATACTAGGGGATATACATAGCAATCTAAAAAATACTATGCTAAGACTGTAAAATTGAATACACTAATATTATGTTAAATATTTTTAGAAGTTGTCTTAGGATAAGAAATTCTTAATAATTTCATTTACAATATCCTAAGCCTTTGCATAATCATTCTCCAATAATTTTTTATTTATATTGCGTGAAATGTTTTTTTAATCGTACCATCCACCATTTTGTATAATTACACATGGTTCTAAGTGTGGAAATATACAAAATAAATATTTACAACCTACCTACTAGTATGATATAATTCTGATACAATAAAAAAAGGAGACTAAGAGAATGGGAAAAAAAGTTTTTGAGAAAATAAATTTAGGTGGTATAGAAGTTAATAACAGAATAGTTAGATCAGCCACAGGAGAGCTTATGGCAGATTCTAATGGTTATGTTACGGACAGACTAATCAAAATGTATACGGATTTATGTGATGGAGATATAGGTTTGCTTATCACAGGGTTAACGGAAGTAGTTGAGGGAACCTTGACATATACATTAATGAAAATAAGTGATGATTCATATATAGAAGGTTTAAAAAGACTTACAGATGCCGTACATGAAAAAAATGGCAAAATAGTTGCACAATTAGTACATCATGGGGCACAAGTAAAAGGTAATCCAGATTACACGCCATATAGTCCTTCAGGTGTTGGTGATGAAGAATCGTCTTTTAAGCCAAAGGAAATAACTAAGGAAGAAATCAAGAAAGTAGTTGAAGATTTTGGTGATGGGGCACTAAGAGCTAAAAAAGCCGGATTTGATGGTGTTCAAATCCATGGAGCCCATGGATATTTCTTTAGCAGATTTTTAACTCCTTATTATAATAGAAGAAATGATGAATATGGAGGAAGCATTGAGAATAGAGTAAGAATAATATTAGAAGCATATGAAAATGTTAGAAGCAAGTGTGGAGAAGATTTTCCTGTATTTATTAAAATGAATATATCCGATTTCCTAGAAAAGGGTGGTCTTACCTTTGAAGATAGTAGAAAAGCAGCAAAGCTGTTCGCCCAGGCAGGTTTTGATTCCATAGAGATAAGTGGAGGCATTAGGAGGGGAGATCACCTTCCTATGAGACCCAAAATAAAAACGGTAGAAGATGAAGCGTACCATAGGGATTATGGGGAAATCATAGCTAAGGATTTAGATATACCAATTATTTTAGTAGGCGGATTCAAAAGTTTAGAAGTAATAGAGGATGTAATATCAAACACAGATATAGAAGCTGTTTCCATGTGTAGACCATTTATAAGAGAACCTCGATTATTGAATAGATGGTTAGATGGACAAACTGAGAAATCAAAATGCATCTCGTGTAATCAATGTTTCAGTCCAACTGGAACGACTTGTATATTTAACAGAAAGTAACAATCTTTTCTGTGCAAAATATTGTTGAGAAGCTGTTTGTTTCATAGAATATGAAATATGAGATAATTGAGGAAATTGCATAACTCTTACTTGGCTGAGCTGCATATGTTTATATCATCCTTTATTTGATTACTGACGGTATAGCCTTGAGTATTTTAAGGTTACATGGGTTATATGGCTTCTATAGAAAGTAATTATACAATTTGCTTAATTAATAGAAAAGGACTTGGGAAATGGAAAATAGAAAAGAACAGATTATAAGTTTTTCAATTGACTTTATTAAAAAATATGGGTTTGATAGTTTTAGTTATAAAGACTTATCAGAAGCTGTGGGGATAACAAAGGCCACCCTACATCATCATTTCCCCAAAAAAGAAGATTTAGGGCTTGCTGTTTGTAAAGCTTTGAAAGAGAATGGTCAAAAATTAAGAATGAAGACGGATGGGTTGAATACCGCAAAGGAAAAGCTTAGATATATATTTGATGATGCCATTGATTATGTCAAAAGAATGGAGATTTGTCCACTGTGTTCATTACAGGCTGAGTATAATGTAATACCAGATTCCATGAAGAAGATGGTTATCGATTTAAGCGAGAGGGAGATTGATTTTATAGCTCAGATTCTTCAAGAGGGAATAGATGAGGGTAGTTTTGAATTTAAGGGTAATCCTAGAAGTATGGCTCTTATGATATTGACTTCATATAAAGGTTCTATATTATATTCGAGGACAATTAATGGGGATATTATTACCCTTGTGCTGCAGCAGATTTATGATCAAATTATAAAATAGATAAAAATTGATTTTTGCAGGATTTCATACCATTGTAAAAAATATCATAGGTAAGGATTTAAAGGGTTGTCTCAAAATTTAGGCTATTGTCTTTGAGACAGCCCTTTTTTTATTGAAATGAGCAAATTGTGTCAAGGGGACGGAGTTATTGACAACAGTAGAAATCTGATATACTATGGTCTAGGGGTGTATTTATGCCAAGAAAAGCTAGAAGAAAAAGTGAAAGCGGTATATATATAATGATGAGAGGAATAAATTGTCAAAGTATATTTGAAGATGAGGAAGATTGTATGAAATTTATACAAACCATAAAAAAGTACAAAGAGAAAAGTGGATACCAAGTTTATGCTTATTGTCTAATGGGAAATCATGTACATGTATTATTAAAAATAGGTAAAGAACCATTAGAACAAGTAATGCGTAGGATATGTGGA
>JAOASB010000011.1 GCA_025210375.1 Maledivibacter sp.
AACGCTAGCCTGTCACGCTAGAGGTCGAGAGTTCGAGTCTCTTCTGGATCGCCATTATGCTGGTGTAGCTCAATTGGCAGAGCAGCTGACTTGTAATCAGCAGGTTGCGGGTTCAAGTCCCATCACCAGCTCCATTTTAATCCGGAGGGATGCCCGAGTGGCTAAAGGGGGCGGACTGTAAATCCGTTGTCGACGACTACACTGGTTCGAATCCAGTTCCCTCCACCAAGTCAACAAAACTTTGTAGCGAGCTTTAGCTCGAGGGAAGATTTTGAGGTATTTACCGATAGGTAAATAGACTTCCTTTTTATGCGGGTATGGCGGAATTGGCAGACGCGCTAGACTTAGGATCTAGTGTCTTGTACGTGGGGGTTCAAGTCCCTCTACCCGCACCATATATTGCGGTAGTGGCTCAGTGGTAGAGCATCGCCTTGCCAAGGCGAGGGTCGAGGGTTCAAATCCCTTCTACCGCTCCAATTAAATTTATATGCGGGTGTAGCTCAGTGGTAGAGCCCCGGCCTTCCAAGCCGGTTGCGAGGGTTCGATCCCCTTCACCCGCTCCAAAATGTGTGCCCATAGCTCAGCAGGATAGAGCAACGGCCTTCTAAGCCGTGTGTCCGGGGTTCGAATCCCTGTGGGCACGCCATTAAGAATAACTAATTTTATAGAAGAGATATTCAAATGGTAGTTATCTTTATATGACCCATTAGCTCAGTCGGTAGAGCACCTGACTTTTAATCAGGGTGTCCCGCGTTCGAGTCGCGGATGGGTCACCAGTTTTATTTGTTCTTTCGAACAAATAAAAGGTAAATACCCTTTTGATGAAACGAGAGAAGCGAGTTTAATAATCCGGAGGGGTGTCCGAGTGGTTTAAGGAGCTGGTCTTGAAAACCAGTGACTCCGCAAGGGGCCGTGGGTTCGAATCCCACCTCCTCCGCCATAAAAACAAGGGCCTTTAGCTCAGTTGGTCAGAGCGTCCGGCTCATAACCGGCAGGTCCGGGGTTCGAGTCCCTGAAGGCCCACCAAGTCAACAAAACTTTATAGCCAGCTTTAGCTTGAAAAAGTTTTGTGGTTTTACCCATAGGTAAAAAGACTACCTTGTTAGTAAAATTTTGTAGCAAACTGTAGTTTGTTTGGGGGAAATTTTACGGTATTTGCTTAATAGCAAATAAGCTTCCTTGATGATCTATTAATTTTATATCGAATCTTTCAATGTTAATGTTTTTCGGGGTGTAGCGCAGTTTGGTAGCGCATCTGGTTTGGGACCAGAGGGTCGCGGGTTCAAATCCTGCCACCCCGACCATTACTTCGCCCAGATAGCTCAGTCGGTAGAGCAGGGGACTGAAAATCCCCGTGTCGGTGGTTCGATTCCGCCTCTGGGCACCAAGAAATAAAAAAGACTAGAATTTTTTCTAGTCTTTTTTATTTTTTTGATTTATTGCATATAGTGAATAAACTAGCATTAATTGACAAAAAAAGACATTGTGATAAAATATTAATGGCTACATAATTAAATAAACTATAAGGTGCCTATAAAATAGGGTAAAAGGGAAAACGGTGTAAATCCGTTACAGCCCCCGCTACTGTAAGTAGGTATGAAATCTTTAGAAGCCACTGAGCTATGCTTGGGAAGGTAAAGAGAGTAAGCTATACTACAAGTCAGGAAACCTGCCTTATATGTTCTAATAAAAACTTCGGTGGGAAGTCTATTATTAAGGTAAATTATATTTTGCCTAATAGTGTTAAGTTTTTTCCTACCCTTGGTAGGATTTTTTTATTGGACTTTTCAATAAAACGTTAAGGAGGATAAAATTAAAATGAAAAAGATTATATCATTATTGCTTGTTTTATGTCTATGTTTTTCTGTTATAGGATGTCAAAGTAAAGAGATGATTAATGAGCAGCAGACAAAGAATAGCCAAAATCAAGGTAAGTCGGAAGAAGTTGTATCAGAAGAAACAACACAAAATCATTATCCCGTTACAATTACCAATTATGATACTACGGGTGACAAGGTTGAACAGGTCTTTGAAAAATCACCGGAGAGAGTTGTGTGCATGGAAACACAAGTGGCTCAGGTTATGTTAGCCCTTGGGCTTGAAGAAAAAATTGTAGGTGTTGCAAAGTCCGTGGGGAATGTTTCGGATAAGTATTTAGACACTTTTAATGGCTTAGAGCTTCTAGCCGATGATGGCTATCCCGCTAAAGAGGTTGTTATCAATGCCGATCCCGATATGATCGCCGGTTGGGGTTCAGCATTCAGTGAAAAAAATCTTGGTTCAGTTAATGATTGGATTGACAAAGGGATTCATACTTATGCCATGGAAAACACCGTATCATCTAAAGTAACTGGACCTAGAACCGTAGAACGTATATATATAGATATACAAAATCTAGGAAAGATATTTAATGTGGAAGGTAAAGCAGAAAAGCTTATTGCTGATATGAAGGCTAGAGCAAAAGTAATAGATGAAGCGACGTCCATTTTAGATGATGAAAATAGGGTCAAAGTATTAACTGTACAAATGGTCTATGAAAATGAATTTTTTGGACGCTCAGAAAAAGACTTGACTGCCAACTTAATTCATGTAGCTGGGGGTATTTCCTTAGACAAAGAGTTCGGTAAGCAAAGTATGGAAAACATCATAGACCTTAATCCAGATGTGATATTAATTATAGATAGAACGGATTCCAAAGCTGAAGATAAAATCGCTGCCTTTAAAGCAAATTCTGCACTGGAAAATGTAAATGCAATTAAAAACAATAGATTTGTACCAGTAAAGTATGTGGACTTTTATGGTGGAGCATATGAAACAATGGAAGTCATAGAAATGATGGCTAAGTCATTCTATCCTAAAGAGTTAAAGGATCTCGATATTTCTAAAGTGAAAAACAATGTAACTGAGTACCCTATCACTATTACTAACAAAGAACAGCCTAGTCTTAAAAATTTAAATGCTGTTAAAAATGATAAGTTCTTAGTTATTGAGCATACTGCCTTTTATTGCGGAAGTTTACAAATCATTGATAGTATAGAGGCGCTTAATAGCCTAATTAATGAGTAATTATGACAAATAAGACTGAAGAAAAAGGTGGTATTACCTTAGGAGTTATCATAATTGGATTGGCACTATTATTAGTGCTATCCATTATTTTAGCCATAACCTTTGGACCAGTGTCTATAGATTATAAAGACGTGGCTAAAATATTATATTATAAAATATTTAAGATACATACATCGGAAGCTTTAAAAATACTAAAACTTCCTAAAGCGGAGATCATATGGAATATCCGTTTTCCTAGGGTGCTTATGGGTGCAGTAGTAGGTGCAGGGCTTGCCCTTTGTGGAGTTGTTATTCAAGCAGTAGTAAAGAACCCCCTCGCTAATCCATATATTCTTGGAGTATCATCGGGGGCTTCACTGGGTGCAACGGCAGCCATACTAGTTGGAGTATTTTCCTTTTTTGGACATTATGGAGTATCAGTAGGTGCCTTTACGGGTGCTATCCTTATCTCCATGTTTGTTTTCACAATTGCTTTTTCAGGGTCAGGTAGGGGAAATACTATAAAATTGCTGTTGGCAGGTATGGCGATTAATGCAATGTGTTCTGCCTTTACTAGCTTTATTATATATACAGCAGAGGATGCAGAAGGAATTCGCACCGTAACTTTTTGGTCTATGGGAGGATTAACTAGTGCGTCATGGAACCTACTACGTATACCATCGGTCATTGTGATACTAGGAACGATATTTTTCATTACACAATTTAGAATACTTAATGTCCTTTTGGTTGGAGAAGAGTCTGCCATAGCACTGGGAGTAAACGTAGTAAAAATAAGAAAGATATATTTAATTCTAAGTGCTTTAGTGACGGGAGTAGCTGTATCTGTATCCGGGACTATTGGCTTTGTAGGACTCATTATTCCCCATTGTATAAGAATGATATTTGGCTCTGATCACAGAAAAGTAGTCCCCATTTCTATTTTATGTGGGAGTATTTTTCTTATATGGTGCGATGTCGCTGCTAGAATGGTTCTAGGAGATGTAGAAGTTCCTATTGGTGTCATAACAGGTATGATAGGCGGGCCATTCTTCATCTATATGATGCTTACAAAGAGTTATGGTTTTGGAGGTGATTAAAGATGAAGATAACAGTAAAGGATGTTACGGTTAAGATAGGTACCAAAACTATCATAGAAAAAATATGTGCCAATATAAGTGATAATGAGTTTGTGGGCATAGTAGGGCCTAACGGTAGTGGGAAATCTACATTATTAAAATCTATATACAGAGTTATTAAACCCAATGCAGGTTTTATCACTCTAGATGATGTCAAACTAGATGAAATGAGTCTAAAGCAATCCGCAAAAAAACTAGGGGTTATGACTCAAATGAGTAACTTTAGCTTTGATTTTACAGTTAAGGAAGTAGTTATGATGGGGAGAACACCCCATAAGAAACTGCTAGAGCAAGATGATGATAAGGACTATAAAATAGTAGATGATGCTATGGAGAAAGTAGGTATGCAAAAATATGTGGGTAGAAAATTTAATACTTTATCCGGGGGAGAAAAGCAAAGAGTTCTTATTGCTAGGGCTATTGCTTCCCAGCCTAAAGCATTAATACTTGATGAACCAACTAATCATCTTGACATTCATTATCAAATAAGCCTATTGGATGTAGTAAAAAAGCTTGATATAGAAGTTTTTTCTGCTATGCATGACTTGAATCTAACATCAACATATTGTGACAAAGTATACGTCATGAATAAAGGAAGAATAGTAGCCTACGGTTCTCCTAAGGAAGTATTCACCAATAATTTATTAAAAGAAGTTTTTAAGGTAAATGCAATTATAGAAGAAAATTGCAAAACAGGTAAACCTAATATCATTTTTACAGGAGTATAAAAACTATGAGACAAAAATACTATGAAGAATTATCCATATCTATGTATCCTGCTGCATTACTTCATCGCTTTGGAGTTAATGGCAAGGTGTCAGGAAGTATATATGCTGTAGGGGAAATGAAGGGTGTTATTCCTATCATCCATGGGCCTAGAGGGTGCGGTTATCATTATAGGTATTCAGCTAGAAGAAGAAATTATCCCTATTATGATGTCATATCTAGTGAAATGGAAGAAAGGGAAATTATTTTTGGAGGAGAAGAAAAACTATATGAGACTATTATAAAAACCCATGAGCTTTATTCACCCAAGTTAATTGTGGTTATTCCCACACCTATATCCGATGTTATACACGATGATATTGTATCTGCTGTAAAAAGGGCAAGAGATAAGGGAATCAATGTAATAGATATAAAGTCTGAGCTTTTTTCCCATAGGGACAAGAGTTATTCGGCAAAGAGGTTTAAAGAGGTTGCCAAACAAAAATTTGGACAAAGCAAGAATCTTGATTTTGATATAAAGGGCTGTGGATTTACAGAAATGCTGTATGCAATTGTGGAGGATATAATGGTAAAAACAGAGGTGATCCCCCTCACTGTTAATATAGAAACTATTGGGTTTGGCCCCCATGGGAAACAAGTTCTAAGGGAAGTAGAAGATACTTTGGGCTTAGTAAATGTAAGGATTAATACATATTTTCCAAGTACTTCCTATGAAAAAGTAGTAACTATGTCATCGGCTTCCTTAAATATTGTTAGAAGATTAAGATGGGCTAAGAATATGAAGGAGAAATTCGGCACCCCATATCTTCAAATAAATACGACTGGAAGATACTCTGGTATCAAAGGGATATCTGAGTTTTATAGGGACATAGGTATACAACTTGGAATAGAAGATGCCATGGAAAACCTCATTAAGATTAAGGAAAAGAATGCCCTTGATAGGGTTTTACTATTCAAAGAAAAAATTTCTGCCTACAGGGTAATGATTATCAGTAGCAATATTCAATCGGTTCCGTATCTTATAAAGAAATATGCTGTTGATTATGGTATGAATATAATAGCCTGTACGGTTATATTAACTGAAAAAACAAAGAAAAATCTTGATATTGACGATGGAGTTCTTAGCAATCTTAAAAATAAAATAGGGAGTGCAATAAATGAATGTAGCAAAACCACTGAGTTATTGATAAATCCTACCCATAAAGAAGTGAAGAAAATATCAAGAAGATGTGATGTGATAGTAGGTACAGACGACTATAGTTTTCACGAACTTGGACTGCCTATTGTACATCCTAGGCATGATACTATGTCATTATCCTACGAATCATATATTAGTAGTGTAGAAAAAATGTATGGGAAATTGAAAACATCTGCAAATAAGCCTAATTTAATATTAAACAAATTAGAATATGATAGAGAAAGCTATCCTTTATTATCTAAAGGGAATATCATTGCCACAGAAAAAATGTGGTCAAAAATGTGGCTCCATAGAAAGGGTAAATAGTATGAAGTGTAGTAATCCGTGTAGAATATTTGGTGCGTATCAGGCCCTTGGTGGTATAGAAGATGGTGTAGTGCTTTTCCACTCCGTTGTAGGATGCCATTTTGCTAATATGAGTTTCCATGTCACAAGGGATATGGCTGATTTAAGGCAGACATGTACCATAATTAATGATAAAGATATAATTTTAAATGGGGAAAATTCTTTAAGATTGGCAATAGAAAATATTATTGAGTTATATAATCCAAGACTAATAACCGTTATTACTGGCTGTGTTAGTGAAATTGTAAAGGATGATGTGGATAGTGTAATTAATGAATTTAGACATTGTGTAGACATGGTTTATATAAACGGGGCAGGTTTCAAAAGCGACTTTGAAAAAGGCTACGAAGACGCATTGCATAAAGTTGTTAATACCTTTTGCACTAATGGAAAAAAGAATAAAAAACCCACTATAAATATTTTTGGTATGCTTTATGATGATTATAAGAAAGAACAGGATATACAAGCACTAAAGAAAGTAATTGGAGATAAAGTGGATATAGGCTTTATTTCTGCTAGTTGTACATTGGGAGATATTGAGAATATTACCCTTGCTGATGTCAATATAGTATTCGGTAGAGGTATAAAGGCTTGTAAGTTTTTAAAAGAAAAATACAATTAGCCCTATGTGCAAATAGACTATCCCTATGGAATAGAAGGTATAAAAGAACTTTTATATATCATTTCTGATACATTTAATATAGACTATTCACAAGAAATTAGAAGTATAGAAGAAAATAGTAAAAAAGCCTTCAGTAAAATTTATTCCTATTTAAAATCCTTGTATGGATTGCCAGTTTGCGTTGTAGGTAGCTATGCTAGGGCTAAGGGTATGAAAAGATTTCTTGAGATGGAGCTTGGGATGGAGGTAGTTTCCTTTGGTATAACCGAAAAAAGCTTTGATGTAGAAGAATTTATAGCTAATGTTTCCATATCCGACGCAGCTCTTATTTTTGGATCTTCCTTTGATGGAGATATTGCTGATAGACTAAAGGTTCCACTTATACCCTTTGAATATCCCGTTTATGATAGGGTTTCTATTAGTGATACACCCTATATAGGAGAAAGGGGTGCCATTAATCTAGCTGAGGATATTCTTAATGGGGTTATGATGGGAGTAAAAAACAGAGGAGCGCTTTATAATGAAGAAGATATGTATATATGGTAAAGGTGGTATAGGAAAGTCAACAACTGTATGTAATATAGCTGTTAGTTTTAGCCTTATGGGACTTAAAGTAGCAGTTATAGGCTGTGATCCAAAGGCTGATTCTACTCGAAATATTATGGGTAAGAAAATACCTACTTTACTGGATAATCATGACAATAAATCCTTTATCAACTATGGATATAATGGAATACTTTGTATAGAAGCTGGAGGCCCTCCTCCAGGTACAGGCTGTGCTGGTAGAGGTATTGTAGTAGCACTTGAAAAAATAAAAGAAGATAATCTGCTAGAAGGTATAGATGTGGTCATATATGATGTCATTGGTGACGTAGTTTGTGGAGGTTTTTCTTCACCCCTAAGGGAAAATATTGCCGATCAGGTATATATCGTTACTACTTCTGACTTCATGTCCCTGTATGCCGCTAATAATATCTGTAGAGGAATTCGAAAGTATGCTAAGACAGGGGATATTAGACTAGCGGGTATTATTGTAAACGGTAGAAGTAGTGTCGTAAATACTAATATGGTAGAAGACATAGCTAGGGAAATAGGGACCAAAATCATCGGTGTACTACCCATGAGTAAATATATTACACTAGCCGAAATGAGTAAAAAAACGGTTATGGAATTATACCCTGAAGAGAGTATAAGTCAAGATATTAAAAAATTGGCAGAGACTATATATAATAATAATAGTGCCTGCATACCGGTACCACTTTTAGACGAGGAGCTTGAAAAAATATGCCAGTCACATCTTTCAATATAATGGACAAACACCCTTGCTACGATGATAATCATAGAAGCTGTTATGGACGTATTCACCTTCCAGTCGCACCAAAATGCAATATTCAGTGTGGATATTGTGATAGGAAATACGATTGCGTCAATGAATCAAGACCGGGAGTTACTTCTAAGGTAATGACCCATGATCAAGTTGTTGATCATATCAAAAGACATAATACACCTGTAAACAATATTAAAGTAATAGGAATAGCAGGGCCAGGAGAACCCCTATATAACCCAGAGACATTCAAGACACTAAAGGTTTTAGATGAAGAATTTAAACAATTCATAAAATGTATTAGTACAAATGGTCTCTTGCTTGAAGATAAATTAGAACAACTTATTAAATATAATGTATCGGCGATAACTGTGACTCTTAATACTTTAAATAGTAATACTGCTAAGATGATATATGATTATACTGCAGGGTACTCCTATGAAGAGTTTATACAAAAGCAAATAAATGGGATAGTCAATGCCGTTAATGAAGGTGTAGCAGTTAAAATCAATACTGTAGCTATTTCTAGTGTAAATCTGGGGGAAATAGAAGAAATAGCCCAATTTGCTTATGAAGTTAAGGCTACGGTGATGAACGTGACTTCTTTAATTCCTCAAGCCAAATTTGCTGGATATAAAAAAATTTCCAGTAAAGAACTACAATACATCAGAGAAGTTTGTTCGAAATATATAAAACAATTATATGGCTGTAGTCAGTGCAGGGCAGATGCTGTGGGTATACCTAACAAGATTTGATACTTGTAGCTAAAAATACTTGATAAGCCCACTAATCACCTACATATAAAAACATCAGCTTGAATTTATAAAGGCGGTTGAAAATCTTGGTATCACAGTTGTTTCTGCTAGAATAAAAGCATAGTCCTGTTTTATTATTAGATCAAATTGCATAATTACCTTCTATAAAAGCCATCTACTATATATGGCTTTGGATTCTCCAAAACTATACTGTATATAGTATGTGGTTTCTTCAATAAAAGAACATAGACCATACTGATTATTGCATTCAATAAATTACCATTTGACTTTGATGTTGATGCATGGTAGAATAGTTTTTGTCGCTGATAAACGGCGGCAAAAAAAATGTCAAAAAAAAGTGTTGACATGAAATGAAAGACCTGCTATAATAAATCTTGTCGCTGAAACAAGCGAAAAAAACTTTGGACATTGAAAACTAAACAGTGTAAGGAATTAAACCTTAGTTTGATAATCAATTCAAACTATAAAGAAACGCCAGTTTTATTTTAAGAGTTTGATCCTGGCTCAGGATGAACGCTGGCGGCGTGCTTAACA
>JAOASB010000012.1 GCA_025210375.1 Maledivibacter sp.
AATACGATTATGATGATATTGTTAGAGGAGAGAGTGAATTAATAGCATCATTAGATTTAGAACTAATACCTAATATTAGAAATATCCCGGGAACGGATATAGATGCATATAAGGTAGTTGGAGATATAGCAAGGGAAGTAGGACATCATGCAAAGGAAGCTATATCTGAACTTGGGAATAAAGCAGGTTACTTAGTCCATCCTTTAATGGCTGGAGCCGCAGCAGCGGGCTATGTATGGCATAAATCTACAATCTATGCTGGAGATCCAACAGAAGAAGAATTAAGGCTAAATGAAGTCAAAGGTGGAACAAATGAAAGTGAAGAAACAGATAATGAGTATGAAATTGGTAATAGTGGGGAGACGGGTGGAGCTAATACCAAAACTGGCAAACAACCAGGACCAACTATTGATCCTAATACAGGATGTGAAGTAGAAACTATATATGTTGACCCCGATGGTAATGCTATGATAAAACCAAAAGATGGAGGATTTAATTCTGGGGGATATAGGGGATTAGATACAGAAACCACTTATCCTAATGGATCTTCATACCAGAGGAATAATCCCAATGGTCATGTAAATAGCCCTGGAATAAACCATGGTCATGGTCATTTACCAGGAACAGGACCTGGTAGAGGAGGGACAGGCCCATCAATTGATGTTCATGGTAATGAAGTTCCATACAATAGTCCTGATGCACATTGGCCAACATACCCATACGGTTTCATAGAACGTATAATTATGTAATTTTACTAAGAAAAGGAAGGTAATATAGTATGTTTAAGAATGCAGAAGTTGTTAAAGAAGGGATATGTAAATATAGTGAATCTGTTGAATATAAAGTTAGAATTGTTAAATGGCACATACTTTATGGAACTGGAGATTATGAAGATTTACCAGAATTATCAGATGATAAAGAAGTTGAGTGTTATTACGTTTTACAAGAATCAATTATGGATAAAGGCAAATTTGCAACATCAAGAGGTGGTTTCTCAACAGTTCAAGAAGCTATGGAAGATGTAGAATCTAGTACGCATCAGAACATAGAATGGCTAAAAATGTGACAACGGTTACGGTGACACAGAAGGACGGAGGTTTTACATCATACTAAACAAATATACATACGATTCCGCTAGATAGATAACAAAGGGATTAAATAAACCATTCTGACTGTTCTACTGGTTGCTACGATGTAATAGACATGCTTAGAGGCTAAAAACATCCAGCACATGGGGACATTAACCTATTCACTAAAAGAATTATGGCTGTTTATCGGCGACCAATTTTAGTAGTATTTTGAGTAAAAATATTTGTACTATTAACCCTATGAAATGATATTTCTCATTTTGTGGGGTTGTTTTATTTCAGGGGAGTACACAGTGCCTAGTGAAAGGAGTGCCCAGGGAACGGGCGAATAATCCACTTAGTTTGAATTTGAATACTTATTGTGTGAATAATCCCATACAGTATTATGATCCTACAGGGCACTATTCATCAAAACATGATGAGAAAACCCCATGAAGATGCTCCTATTATGAAAGACCTATATCAGTTAATCCTAGAAAAAACCAAAAAAGCAGCAGAATACAAAGAACTAGCGACACTCCTTAAAGACATAGCAATAGGTGGAGATTCTTTTCTATTCAGAGGACATAGCAGTATAAAAGTAGAGTCAAGATGTGTATGCTTAGATACCTTTTCTCTTCAAAATGCCAGTGATAATATAAATAAAACACAATATTTTAACTTACTTACATGGTGTTGGGATATCATGACCAAAGACAGAACAGAATCAGTTTTATTAATAGCCGACGAAAGCTATCCAATGATTAATCTAAGAGTGCCACAATCTTTAATATTCCTAAGAGATGTGGCAAAACGAGCAAGAAAATATGAATCCGGGTATCCCATTCAGTAGTAGATTTTCTAGCACCTAATATCAAAATGTACGGACAGGCATTACTTGACATATCATGCTTTTTAGAAGAGCAGTACAAATAAAGCGGTCATTTAGAACTAATAGCTGAGCATTACAAAATGAAAAAAATTAACAACGGATATAGATATGACGATATATCCTATGAAGGAATGCATTCAACAAACCAAACCTTATGAGCTATCGTTCTTACAAAAGGCGAAAACAAAAGGAATAGATTACAATCTTATATTAAGTAGAAGTTGTTAATCATAAGATGTTCAAAAGCATATTAGACTTAGTAGAAAAAGCAAATTAATCTATAAATCAAAGTGATTAGAAATAGCCTTAAAGAACAATTACTTTTTAGAATTAATAAAAGCTTGAACCAGAAATATAATCAGGACATTTAGTAAAAAGGTGGTTTTACTTGTGAAAAAAATTATAGTAACAGCTCTATTACTAGTGTTGATATTAATAGGATTTTTTTATGAAGGGAATAGTGAAGAACCATATAATAGAAATTTTGAGTTTGAATATTATGAAGATGAAAGTAATCAGATGGAGTTTGATCAAGTAAAAGATAAATTCTACAGTAGTGAAGAGAAAATCAACTATACAGGTGATTTTAGTTTTGGCAATAGCACATCCACTTATTGGATAAGGATGAAGATAATAAATAGAGATTTTAAAGGGAAAGAGTATATATCTATATATAATCCAACAGTGAAAGAAGCCATTGCATTTTTACCTCAAAGGGATAAAGAAGGATATAGAAAGTTATCGTCGGGTTGGGGTTATGGTAATCATAAGCAAGATGAAAGATTTTTTTATCCCGTATTCAAAATGAATGAGGGATTTGAAAGACATGAGTACATATACCTAAAAGTACATTCGAAATTTACGCAGAATTATAGAATCACATTTTTATCAAGTGATGAATTTGAAAATATTAAACGTAAGTATCTACTCCTATATGGTGTCCTTTTTGGAGTTTTAATAGCTGTCATGATTCAAAACTTTGTCATGTTTATTCAACTTAAAAATAGAGCGTATTTATTTTACTTATTATATACTGCTTCTATGATGATTTATCAAGGAAATCTATGTGGCATATATAATGTATTTATACCTGAAAAGGCTTATGGAATAATGAATAACACCATCATATTATCACTTGTGGGCATGGGTATGATAGTTGTATTTTTTAGAGAATTTTTTCAGACAAAAGATAAATTAAGAACCTACGATAAGTTATTAAAAGGGATATTGATAATTTATGGTAGTAGCATTATTTTGTTCAGCATAATTGAGCAACCGACAATAGCTAATTTTTACGCACACAATATGGCAAGCATAGGAGCTGTCATTATGATGATGGCAACGGTAAAAGCATTTAAAGCAGGTATGCCTCAAGCTAAACTGTTTCTATTAGGATGGACATGTATGAGTGTAAGTATGATATTAAGCTTATTTAGGAATTTAGGTCTTGTTTCTAACAATATTATAACCCTGCATCTTGTGTTGATTACGATATCCCTACAAGCTATCTTCATATCCATTGATTTAATAAGACAATATCAAAAAGTAGAAAGTGATGCAAGATCCTATGAATTTGCTTTTTTACATGCTCAGATAAAACCCCACTTTTTATACAATACACTAAATGTTATTAGCAGTTTATGTAAAATAGATAGTGAAAAAGCAAGAGAGACAGTACTAGACTTAGCCGATTTACTAAGACATTTATTTGATATTTCAGTAGATAAAAAAGTAATATCCCTTAAAGATGAAATGGAATGTGTAAAAGCCTATGTACGAATAGAACAAATTAGGTTTAGAAATAAATTAACCATGACATATAATATAGATGATGACATGGATTTTAACCTACCGCCACTTGTTATACAGCCATTAGTAGAAAATGCTATCATTCATGGTATTAGAAAAAATAAAGGGACAAGTCATGTCATACTAAGTATCAAGGAAACCGAAGAGGGGTATAGAATACAAGTTGGAGATGATGGTATAGGTATGACAGGAGAAATGATAACGGGTTTAATGAAAGGGAAAAGATATAAAGAAAAAGGAATTGGGATTGCAAATATTAACAAAAGACTATATGAACTCTACAAACAAAAACTAGATATAAAAAGTACATTAGGAGAAGGAACAACTGTTTCATTTCTAGTACCAAAGGGGATGGATAAATAATGAAAGCCATATTAATAGATGATGAATATTATGCATTAAAAGGACTTGAAATGGAACTATTAGAATTAGGAGATATTGATGTTGTTGGTATGTATGAAGATGAAAGTATAGCCCTTGAAGAGGTCGAAAAGCTTAAACCAGATATCGTTTTTCTAGATATTAACATGCCAGAGATAAAAGGCACATCATTATTTACACAGATAAAAAAAGTATGTCCATTGACACAAATTGTATTCGTTACAGCTTATGATGAATATGCTGTTGAAGCCTTTGAATTAAATGCTTCCGATTATATTGTAAAACCTATACGTAAAGAAAGACTACAAAAGACCATCAAACGATTGAAAAATAGTAATAAAACAGAAGAAAAAAGCAGTGGTAATAACAAAATATCTATCAAGTGCCTTGGTGCATTTTCTATAAAAATGAATGGTACTGTATTGAATATTAATTGGAGAACAAAAAAAGTAGAAGAATTAATCGCTTACTTAGCCTGTTGCCGAGGTGAATTTATCCCTAAAGCTAAGATTGCAGGTGTATTATGGCCGGATTTGGAAACATCTAAAAGCAAGTCAAATCTATACTTAACTTACCATTACTTAAAAAAACAATCCGAGCAAAATGGTTTTGATTTCCCAATAGAGTCTATCAAAGGCAAGATGAGAATTAAGATGGAGGAAGTAGATATTGATATAGATAGGTTTATAAAAGATGTTGAGAATATAGGTGCAATTAACAAGGAAAATATCCATAAAGCATATGAAATTTTAAGATATTATTCAGAACCACTTTTAGATGGACAATACTACGAATGGATTAGAGAAAAAGAGTATTCATTAACATTACTATATGACCAATTGAAAAATAGAATTAATGAGTTTGTTAGCTGAAAATAATAAAATAAAAATCCTAGAAAATGTTAAAACAACGGCATTTTCTAGGATTTTTTTATGCCAAAACTTTGTATATTTGTAGTTTTGCAAAGGGTTTGTAAAGGTACTGTAGTGTATAATAAACATCATTTTAAAATAGAGGGAATGGCCTTGCAAAAACCAAGAATACACAGGAAAAGGAGTTAAGAAGAATGATAAGAATATCTAGGAACAAAATAGTAACGTATATAATGGCAGTAGCTATTATAGTATCTAGTATATTTCCAAATGTAGCATTTGCACAAACCAATGATAAGGAAATATTTAGTGATATAAATGGACACTGGGCGGAAGATACCATTATAAAACATGCCAAGAAAGGTATGCTAAAAGGATATCCAGATGGTACATTCAAACCAGATCAAGGGATGAAGCGTTGTGAACTCATATCCGTTATTAACCGTTACTTTGGACTAAAAAATAAATCCAATGATAACTATAACGATATTAATGAAAAAGCTTGGTATGCAGAAGATACAGCAAAGGCAAAATACTATGACTATGTGAAGGGTTTAACCGCAGAACCGAACAAAGAAGCAACAAGGGATGATGTTATTGGCATGCTGGCCCTCATATTAGATATGGAAGAACAATCAAAAACAAATAAATCAATAACTTATAGTGATATAGAAAATCTAGCGGAAGAAAATCGTAACAATATAAAGGAATTCTCTAAGATGGGTTATATACAAGGCTACCCAGACGGAAAATTCAAACCGAACAAAGTAATCAATAGAGCAGAAATACTAGCAATAACTGAAGCGGTATTAGGATACATCGTAACAAGTCAAGAAGACTTAAAAAACATTCCAAAGGATGCAAAGAAGATAACCATTATAAACCCTGATATAACAATAGAAAACTTAGAAACAGAGGCGGATATATATATCAGTGCAGGAGTAAATGGAAAACTAAATATTAAAGATAGTAAACTAAAAGGCAAAGTAGAAATAGAGGGAGGAACAGAGAAAAATCCTATCCAGCTTGAAAATGTAGAAGTAGGTAAGCTTATCATAACAAAGGCAAAGGAAAAGCCAACAATAAATATGGTGAGTACAAATGTAAAAGAAGTAAAAGTAAAATCAGAAGCTACCATAAACACCGATAAAAAGTCAGTAATAAAAAAAGCAGATATTAGGTCAAAATCCAATTGGACAGGACAAGGAAAAATTCAAAAAGCCTATGTAAAAACAAAAGATGTAACCATAGAAAAGAAACCACAATATGTAGAAGTAAGCGATAAAAAAATATCTGTAACAATAGGCAAAAAAGATATTACCTATAAAACGGATGATAAAAGACCATACAGTGGAGGGAGTAATTCAGGCTCACAGCAACCTACCAAGACAAACATTACAAAAGTAAATATAGCAGGGCAAATAAAACAAGGAGAAACACTAACTGCTAATATTTCACCTGCACGAGCAACAGCAACCTATAAGTGGCAAAGAGAAGAAGTGGCAGGAACTTATATAGACATAGTAAAGGCAACGGCATCTACATATACACTAACAGTAGATGACGTAGGCAAAAATATACGTGTAGTAGCAACAGGAACAGGAAACTACAAGGGAGAAATAACTAGCCAGACAGTGGGAGTTATACTAAACAATGACCCAATAGCAATAAAAATAAAGGATGGCTGGATACCCGTAGCAAGCAAAGAAGAACTAAAACAGATCAACAGTAATACTGACCAAACATTTGGATTAGGTACGAAGTACGAAGATACCTACACAGGTGGAATGGATAAAAAATATATGCTCGTAGCGGATATTGACTTAGTAGGCGAAAATTTTGAACCAATTGGATACTATAAGGAAAGCCCGATAGCCTTTACAGGAAAATTCACAGGAGAAGGATATACCATCAGTAATCTAACCATAGAAAGAGATGAAGAATATCAAGGATTCTTTAGTAAACTAGGACAAGGTGCAGAGATAACCCATATAAATATTGACACAGTAAAGATGAAAACATCATCCTATTCAGGGGTATTAGCGGGTGCATCAGATGGGGCAAGGATTGCAGACAGTGAAATCAAACATGTGGATTATAATCTTTTTCCTGTTAAGTTTCACGGTGAATGGAAAAGTGCTATAGGTGGATATATAGGAGATAGCACTAGTACAGTATTTGAGAACCTAAAGGTAGAAGATTTTCAATTAGTACTTGATGAAGATTCCATTGAGATTTGGGCAAAAAATCTAGGTGGACTTTCAGGTATAGTCGATGGTGGAACGGTAAAAGGGTGTACAATCAAAGATATTACTCTAAGAGCAGAAGATGATATCACTAAAAATAATTATTCTTTTAGATTAATGGGAGGCTTAATAGGGCAGCTAAATAATTCAACCAGTGAATTACTTAAAATAGTGGATAACAAAGTAGAAAATCTTGATATGAAGATAAGTGGATGGGCAATTGGAGATAATTCAGGTGGATTAATCGGCGAAATTAATAACTCGAAAGAATCTAAGGTTCCTACCAATGGAGATATTTGTATCAGCGATTGTCAGGTGACAGGTACCATTCAAGGTGGGGGTGGAGTTCGTACATCCTATGGAACAACTCTTGCAGGAGGTTTGATTGGTATAGTAGATGGCACAGGGACACCAATGGGTAAAATAGAAATTAGTAATTCAAATACCTCTGTAAGAATGTATGACTTCCTAAAGAGCCCTGGTTATTTAGATACAGCAATAGCACAAGATGGAGTAGGCGGTTTTGCAGGGCGATTAATAAATGTAAAGATAGATAACTGCTATGCAACAGGTGATATGGGTAAATTTGGTGATTTTGATCCTGATTCAGGTAGTGGAGTTAAAATCGATGAAGATGCAGTAATGGCAGGTTTTGTAGGTTGGATACAAGATAGTATAGTAGAAGATAGCTATGCAATTGGAGATATTTATGGTTCAACGTATAGCGCAGGATTTGCTAGTGCGACCATGAACAGTAAGATAAGTCGTTGCTATGCTACAGGGGATATAAATAGTAAGATAAGTACTACAAGTTGGATAGGTGGTTTTATTGCTTGGACAATTGCAGAAAATCATATACAAGATAGTTATGCAACCAGCGATGTTAACAGTGGGCATGAATCCGGAAATTTTATAGGGTTTGAATCAGGAACAACGAAGCTGCATAATGTCTATGGTGCAGGTAAGGTAACAATCAAGAATGGCGATAAAGGTGCGTTTATAGGTAATTGTATAGGTGATCCGAATATCATCAATGCCTTTTACAACATAACAGGTAACGAGACATTAGTACCTATTGGATATAAAGTAAACACTTCATTAAAAGCCAAAACTACAGAAGAGCTAAAACAAATAGCGACCTTTACAGGTTGGGATATATCTGAGGCAGGAAGCGGACAAAATACTGTATGGCTAATAGAAGAAGGTGTTACATATCCATACCTTAATGATAGCTATATACCTGTTATATCAACAGCGTGTGATGTAGCATCATGGAATGTACCATCAAACCCTACAATAGGTGGTACAGATAATACTGCGATAAACAAAACAGTGGATAACGGAACAACCGAGATAACAATAGATGTGACAGTAAGTAGTGGGGCAACTTGGAAACTATATAGTGATAGTGGCTGTACAACAGAAATAGGAAACAAAAAGCTTACTTTATCTATGGGAACTAACACAGCCTATCTAAAAGTAATAGCAAAAGATGGAAGTACAACTAAGGTATATACACTAACCATAACAAGAGAGGGTATCGTTAAAGTAACCTCCATAACCGTAACAGGACAAGGAGATTCGACTACAATCACCGATAATGATGGTACACTACAAATGTCAGCAGAAGTATTACCAACAAATGCTGATAATAAAGAAGTGATATGGTCGGTAAGTGATGAAAGTAAAGCGACAATATCAGAAACAGGCTTATTAACAGCAGTAGATAACGGTACAGTAACCGTAACAACCACTGCAAAAGATGGTTCAGGTGTTGATGGTCAGCTAGAAATAACCATAAGTGGACAATCACACTTACCTGCATTAGGAACACGAGTGGAAAAAGATTCATCAGGTCAATACGTAGTAGCTACAAATCAAAGCAGTAGCAGTAATCCAATAGGTTTATGGAGAATAGAAGATTTAGTTGCCATAGGTAACGATACTGCATCTTTATCAGAAGATTATGTTCTAATGAATGATTTAGATTTTAATAATAGAGATAGCTATCGAAATCCAGATGATACAAGTATAGATGCAGATGGGGATAGTGATAGCAGTGAAACTATCTATGATGAATTAAAACAATCAGGCAATACAGATGTAGGGTTTAAGTCCATAGGAAAAGATGGAAGTCCATTTACAGGGAACTTTAATGGAGGTGGCTATAAAATTGAGAATCTATATATTAATCGAAGCAGTGAAGATGATATAGGTTTATTCGGTAAAACAAAAACAACTGTAATAAAAAATATAGGAATTGAAAATTGTAAAGTAACAGGAAATGCTGGTGTAGGAGGATTAGTAGGATGGAACTCGGAAGGGGCAATAGTAAGCAATAGTTATAGTACAGGGAATATAGAAGGAAAAGGGTATTGTGTTGGAGGGTTAATGGGAGAGAATGATGAGAAAATAAGTAATTGCTACAGTACAGCAAATGTAAAAGGGAGAAATTCCCTAGGAGGATTAATAGGGTGTAATTTTAATGGACAAGTAAGTAACAGTTATAGTACAGGAAATGTAATTGGGATTAGTACAGAGATCGGGCTCGTAGGATTAGGAGGTTTAATCGGAAATAATGGAAATGATAAAGTTGAAAATTGCATTGCATTTAATTGCTCTTTAAGTCATACTTCAGATTATGTTAGTAGAGTAGTAGGGGCTGGTGGAGGAACACTAACCAATAACTATGCCAACTCATCCATGACGGTGACAGCAAGTGGCTCTGCCATTGCTATATCAGGTGGTGCTACTGATAATGAGAAGGGTGCAGATATAACAGCAGAACAATTCAAAGATAGCAGTAGCAGTAATTCACCCTATAACCAGTGGGATTTCACTCCTGATATAGACAATACAGGAACAGAAAAAGATAATGACGGTTATTACTGGCAAATGGGAATAGACAGACCTATTCTATATTGGTTTAACGGAACTGAAGGAGTACAAATCGGTGATGATAACGGCAGAAGATAGTACATTCACAGAGACTGGGTATTGAGAGTGAAAGACTCTATGACCTTAACGGGTTATAGAGTCTTTTGTAGATCATCCTTCTCCAAAAAACTTGACAGAATAGTATACCTATATTACTATTTTAGTATACCAGTATTACAAGAATGTTTATTAATAAAGAAAGAGGGTTATCAATGAAAAAAATAATTGCAGAATTTATGGAAGTCTCCGGCCTATATATGGAGCTTATTAAGAAGACAGAGAAGGTTAAAAGAAAATATAATGGAATAGAGCTACACCCATCTGAGATACATACATTAGTTTTTATTCAAGACAATAATGAAAGTAATATGACTGAGATAGCACAAAGATTAGGAGTTACAAAGGGGGCCATTTTTAAGATAATTGACAAGCTAGGGCAGAAAGAATTATTGAGTCGGTACAAAAAGCCCGACAACAATAAAAATACTTATTTTAAATTGAGTGAAAAAGGGCTGCTTGCCTATGATGGACATGAAAAATTTCATAAAGACTTTTTTGGCGATCCCCCTGAAGAATTTTTAAAATTTATTGATGAAAATCAAGAAACTATATTAAAAATGTTTGGATTTACTAAAGATTACTTGGTGGAGCATATAGAAAAAATAGACGCAAAATAGTAGTTGTAGAGAGAGGATGATAGTTATGTTAAAGACTAATATAGACAATATTGCTAAACCCTCCAGTCCAATGATTATAAATATGTGTACAAAGTAACTAAATGTATGTTTTATGAATTTTTCAAGCATTTAGAGGTGCCTGAACTTACAACAATAATGTGTAGCATTGATAATGCTATATTTAATTCTTACTTGCCAGAAAAAATTACTTTTCACCGTAATGGAATCAATAATAGAATGGTAGATGGGGCTTCTGAGTGCATATTTGTAATGGAAAACCATGAATAACAAATAAAAATGAGGTTTCAAAATCAAGGGGACAGTATTTCGTGACCAAGTACATTTATGTGTAAGTATGCCACACGAATATAGTGTTCCTTATAACTTTAGATATTATTATGGGGGCGATTGCCCTCTATCTAAGGTTTATTTTGGTTTACGGAATAATGATAACTTGATATAATGAGATTAAAATAATGGAATTTTAATTACCTAGATTTTGTACAAATAACTAGGTAGTATTTAGAAAACTATATAAACTTAATAACTGAAACTAGACATGCAGAAGTATTTACTACTTTATTCTCATCTAGTTTAGATCATATACTTTTCATAGGTGAGATGCCGCCTTTCTGTTAATTGAGCAAATTGCATAATTACTTTCTATAAAAACCATCTACTACATGTAGTTTAAAAATCTTCAAAGCTATGCCACCAAATATGCTTATATCCTAAGTAATTAAATTAAGGATGATATTCGCATATGCAATTGTGCCAAGTAAGAGTTATGCAATTTCCTCAATTATTTTTGTGGTAAATATATCATGGAATTTTTATTAAATTACATATTTGTTGTTTGTAGAAAACTTAGGTAATTAAATTGTAATAAGAGGGTAAGCTTATGAAAAAAATAGGTAAAAAAGAAGAAAACGTAGTAAATAAATATAAATTAATATATACACCTTTATTTATTGTGTTATTAGTTGTCCTTATCGTAAGTGTATCCAGTTTTTGTATAAGTAAGAAATTAATGTTATCCCAGATGAAGCAATCAGGACTAAATCTAGTTAAACAGACAACTAGACAGATTGAGGGAAATAATAGGGCATTAGATGTAGTAGAAGAAATGCTTGAAGAAAAAATCAGGATAGCGGGAAAAATCGTGATAAACAATGAAAAGGAATTAAATGAATCATTTTTAATAGAGTTAAAGGAAGAATTAAATGTAGATGAATTGCATTGGATGAATGAAAAAGGAGAAATTCTATATACAACCGTTGAAGGATATAGAGGTTGGGTTGCTCCAAAAGGTCATCCACTGGATGAGTTTTCATTAAGTGATAATGAAGAATTATTGGAGGAGATAAGACTTGATGCAAAGTTTGGAATTCCCATTAAATATGGAGCCATAAAGAATTCAAATGGGTATATTGTTCAAGTAGGGGTCTTAGCCAAAAACATAGAGGAATTAACAAAAGAATTCAGTTATCAGACTTTGGTTAGAGAATTAGGAAAAGAAGAAAATATTGCTTATGCAACAATTATAGATAAGAATTTAAAAACTGTTGTAGATTCAAATATAGAATACATAGGTACTTCATATGATAATGAACAAGAATTTGAAGATATTATAAATGGAAATGTGAATATGAAAGAGTTATATTGTGATGAGATAGATGCTAAAGTATTGGAATTATCAGTTCCCATATTTGTCAAAGAGGAAATTACAGGGATTTTGGTAATAGGAATTTCCATGAAACAAGTATATGTTTATATTTATACTATTTTTATAACATCATTTATTATAGCTTTTATTATGTTTTTTATATTCTTGTGGGTACAGAATATAAATCTTATAAAACCTGTGAATCGATTAAATAAACAAATTAATGAAATAGATGTAGAGAATAATTTGCCATTTAGAATCCCCTTATTGGATAATGATCCTTTTGGAGGAGTGATTATTTCTGTTAACAATTTGCTAGATAAAATAGACAATTATTTCTATCAATTAAAAGAAAATCAACAAGAGTTAGAGGCATCAAACGAAGAGATAATAGCTGCATATCAGCAGTTATCAGCATCAGAAGAAGAAATAAGAGCGCAATATTATGAAATACAAAACTATACTAAAAAATTAGAAAGTTTAAAACAGAAATATTCAATTGCTATTGAAGGTACAAATTGTGCTGTATGGGAAATAAATTTAAAGGATAAAACAATTTATTTTTCTCAAGAAATTAATATTATCTTTGATATTCCCTATCAAAAATCAGAAAAAATCGAGGAAGTTCTTAGAAAGTATCTAAGTGTTGAAGATAGAGAGAAGTTAATAAAGTCCTTTATAGAATATGAAAACGGAGAAAAAGAGGAGATAGATAATCAAATAAATTTAAAAGATAAGGATGGTGATATAAAAAACATATTAATTCGTGGAAAGGGAATTTACGATGAAAATAGGGAAATTGAGTTTATAAATGGTATTTTACTAGATATAACAACATTAAAGAAACAGGAAGCATATATAGAGAAGCTTGCTTACAATGATCCCTTAACAAACTTACCTAATAGGAGATTATTTTTTAAAAAACTTCATGAAGCAATTGTTGAAAATAAATCAGGAGCTGTAATATTACTAGATTTAGATGATTTTAAGCAAATTAATGATACTTTAGGTCATGTAAATGGGGACAAAGTATTGAAAAGAGTTGCAGATGAACTCATAAATACAAAAAGTGAAAAAGTATTTATATCAAGGTTTGGTGGAGATGAATTTCTTCTTTTAATAGAAGGCGAAAAGGATATTGAGAAGATAGAATTTTATGTAAAGAAAATAACGAATATATTTAAGGATAAAATGATCATAGAAGGAAATGAAATCTATATAAGTGCTAGCATAGGAATCACTTTATATCCTTCTGATAGTAACGATGCTGATCAATTGATTATGAATGCAGATATGGCAATGTATAAAATAAAAGATTCAGGAAAAAACAATTATTTGTTCTTTAATGAGAAAATGAATGAGAAATTAAAGAAACAACTTGAAATAAAGAATATATTAAGAAATGCAATAAAAGAAGGTGGATTCAAGTTAGTATACCAACCTCAAATATGCACTTATACAGGGAAAATTGTAGGGTTTGAAGCCCTCTTGAGGTTGAGAGATCATAATATTTCACCAGATATATTTATTTCTATGGCAGAAGAAAACGGTATGATTGTGGAAATTGGAAAGTGGGTTACAAAAGAAGCTATTAAACAAATGGCAGTATGGCAAGGGAAGGGCATGGATATAAAACTTATAGCCATTAATTTTTCAGCCAAACAGTTAAATGATTTAAACTATATTGAATTTTTAAAGGATACATTAAGAGAAACGAAGGTAGAAGCTAAACATATAGAAATAGAGATTACAGAAAGTATTTTTTTAGATAACAAAAAAGAAACTATAGTATTTTTAAATAAATTAAAGGACTTAGGTATAAGAATTGCTTTAGACGATTTTGGAACAGGATACTCATCTCTTAGTTATTTAACATTTTTACCAGTAGATAAAATAAAGCTAGATAAATCATTATGTGATAAGTTCTTAGAAATAGAAAATGTTTCAGTAATGGCTAATATTATTTCACTTGCCCATAGCTTGAATTTAGAAGTGCTGGCAGAGGGAATAGAAAATATTGAACAATATAAGAGGTTGAAGGAAGAGAGATGTAATTACATTCAAGGATATTTATTCAGTAAACCTGTAGAAGTAGATAAGGTAGAAAAAATACATGATCACAATTTTTTAGATAAGATAAAGCTTTCCTAAAAATAATCTTAAGGAAGGCTCATAAAGCAAAGGGGCAGGATGTGCAAAATTGCCTAAACAATTATCCTAATATAAAGGACCCAGCATTCACACTTTCGTTTTTCCTATGCGAAAGTATGCAAGGCTTGGTCCTCTTTTTATTATCTAAATCCATTAATATCAAACCAGATCGTTTTTCATTTATATTCCCTACATACCTTGTCATTAATATTCACTTTTGATTTACTAGCTTTGCCATCATTATACTAATTTTTTCTATATTTCTGTTGTTAGGTTGAGTGCCTTCATACATCCTACCGTCCCTTAGCTTCTTTCTTTTCTAAATATGAGTTGTTAGACAATTGTTGAGAATTTGTTGAGAACAATATGATAAAATATGAAATTATTCGACAAAAAGGTAGATTTAGGAAGTAAAATCAAGAATAATATTCCTATATTAGGCTCCAAGTAAGAGTTATGCAATTCTCCCATGTGATAAAAATAATGACTAGAATTGCAGGCATATCAGTAAATAAAATTTGAAAATTGTAAAACAATGTCTAGAAGCAGAAATTCCGTCCCTTAGCTTCGTCCCTTAGCTTCGCTTGGATTCTGGTTCTAGATATTTTGTAAAATTATATACTAAGGAGGAAATTTAATGAAGAGAACAAAAAAACACATAGCAAATATGCTCGTATTATGTATGATTATGAGCATGTTTGGGTTTGGTAGCTTTGGTATTTCATATGCTGAACCTGTAGCTAAAGCACCTGAAGTACCGGCGGATGGTGGAAATGATCAAACTGATGAAAATTCAATAGATACTGAAGTAGATGGTAAAGAGGTAATAAAAGATACCGGGGAGGAAGAGGGTTCTCCATTACAGGAAAGTGAAGAAAAGTCTGACCCAGAAGTATCTGTACCTAAAACAACCATAGAAGAAAAGCCAAAGGTAGAGGATGAACAAAATAGTGAAAGCTTAGCAGAGCCTGAAGAAAATAGTGGAGAAGTGACAAGAGATACTGATGGGGAAGAAAGCTCCGGATCACAGGCCAGTGAGGCAAAGCCTAATGAAGAAGCATCTGTACCAGAAGCACCTGCAGAAGAAAAGCCAGAGGGAGATGATGAACAGCCCAATGAAAATCCAGTAGATCCAGAGGAAAATGGGGAAGAGGAGCCAAGTGAAGGCGGTGAAGAAGCTACGCCAAAGGAAACAGTTCCGGGAGTACCCACAGAAGTATCGGTGGCCGCAAGAGATAAGCAAGTGGCTGTAAGCTTTACAGCCCCTGAGGATAACGGAGGGGCAGAGATAACAGGGTATACAGTTATATCAAGTCCAGGGGGCATAACAAAAAAAGGAGATAGCAGTCCCATAATTGTAACTGGATTGACAAATGGAACAGAATATACCTTTACGGTAAAAGCGACAAATAGTGTGGGAGATAGTAATGAGTCAGAGGCATCAGAAGCTGTAACACCTCAAGAGATTAACCCTAATGTTAGGCATGCTTTAAAAGAGGGAAATGTATTCTTAGGTGGTAAGTATATTGAACTAGGAATTTCTCCTATGGGATACTTTGGAACAACTGTAGCTGCACCCGATGGATTTCATCCTATAGGTTATGGTAATAGATTAGGAATGCAAGTAGATGGCGATGGTTTTGACAATGGAAAGGAATCTACAACAGGAGATTTCTTTCTTCCAGGCTCTCCAGTAGAAGGGTTTGGGCTTGGGTACAAACTAACTAAAGAAGCAGAACCATTGGTATTAAAAAATTATAACAGTGGATCACCCCAGAATGATATTAACGATATATCTATTGTTGATGGTAGTTCAGGAAATATTTTAGAGGCAATTTCTATAGGAACAACTGAAGATAAGAAGCTAAAAATCACCCAGAAAGTTTGGTTTGAAGTAAATGATACTTTCTTTAATAACGAAGTTACTGTAGAGAATTTAAGTGATTCTACCCTTTATGATGTGAGATATACACGCTCAGTGGATCCCGACCAAGATGCTGATAAACATAATAGGTATGATACTAAAAATTCAGTTATAAAAAATCCTCCCAAAGCTAGTACAGCAGTAGTTATTGCTAAAGGTGCAGTAACCGATGAACCTTTTATATATATGGCAAAGGACAATAGTGCAAGGGCAGCAATTGCATCTGCACCTATTTTAGATCCATATTCTAATAATCTATGGGTTGAAGACGGTGATGCACTAATAACAGAAGAAAGTACTAATGATACAAACATACATCTCACCTTCAAAATTGGAGATATACCAGCAGGGGAAACAAAAACAGTTACAATGTATAGCAGCTTGAATCCCGATTTAGACGACGCATTAAATGATTTAGGTGTTGAAGAAAAATCTAGTAACGCAAATTTAAGTGCATTAAATATTGAGGATAAAGAACTAACACCTAAATTTGCAAGTAATACAACCTCATATGTATTAGGCGTTGACCATAATACAAGGACCATAAAAATAACTCCAACGGTAGAAGATAAAAATGCAACAATAAAAGTCAATGGAGCAGCAGTAAACAGTGGTGATACAAGTGACGATATAAGCCTAAGCTATGGGAAGAATGTCATTCAAATAGTAGTCACAGCACAGGATGAAACTACAACTAAAACGTATACTTTGGAGGTATCAAGAAGCAATCCTCCAAGCCATAAATCCAAGCATAAATCAAAATCCACTCCTGGGGCAACTGTAATAGTAAATGGTGTATCTCAAACAGCAGGAACTTCAAAGGAAAATAGAGTCGATGGACTCTTAGTTGCTAAGGTTGATGTTAATGAAAAAGTTCTTAATGACAAGATAGATAGTATATTAAAAAATAAAAAATCAACTGACAGCATAGATAACCTTGTGGAAGTACCTGTAACATCAAAAAATGCCGATAAGCTTACAGTAGAATTTACTGGAGATGTTGTAAAAAAATTAGATGATAATAAGTTTAAGCTTTCCGTTCAAGCAGATAATATAGATTATATAGTTCCTGCAAAGGAAATAGATATTGAAAATATTGCAGAGCTTCTGGACGTAAAGAAGAAGAACTTGGATGATATTAAACTAGATATTAAGATAGATAAGGTAGATGAAAAGCTTGCTAAGGAAATAATGAAAAATGCGGAGAACCAGAACTATAAAATTGTTTTTCCACCAGTTGATTTCACTATTGTAGCTAAAACATCAAAAAAAGAAGTGAAAATATCCAAGTTTTCAAATTATGTAAATAGAGTTATGGAAATACCAGGGGGTATTGATCCAAAAAAAATAACAACAGGTATTGTGTATAATAAGGATGGTACCTTCTCCCATGTGCCAACAGAAATCTTCAAGAAAAATGGTAAATACTATGCTAAATTGAATTCATTGACAAACTCTTCCTATTCTGTAATTGGGAACCCAATAACCGTGGATTCTGTTGAAAAACATTGGTCTAAGGCTTATGTTAATGACATGGCATCAAGACTTGTAGTTAAGAATCCAGAAGACTTTGTACCCGATGCACATATTACCAGAGGAGATTTTGCAGAGTATATAACAAAGGCCCTAGGCTTATACAGAACTGGTGTAGCAGAAGAGGGTAAATTTAAGGATGTAGAGGTAAGGGATGGATTAGCAGACGCTATAACTATAGCCACTGAATATGGTATCATAAACGGCTATCCAGACAAAACCTTTAGACCAGATGCAGAAATTACCAGGGAAGAAGCAATGGTAATGTATGCAAGGGCCATGGATATAGTAAAGCTTAATGAAATAGATGATAATATAATAACAATCTATCAAGATCAAGATCAAATTTCAAAGTGGGCCTATGAATTTGTTGAAAAGACAATTGGAGCAGGTGTATTTAATGGAAGAACCAAGGATACAATTGTTCCACAGGGGACATTAACATATGCAGAAGCTGCTACAGCCATTAGAAACCTATTGGTAGAATCAGGCTTGATAAATGATTAGATAATTACAAATTAAAAGCCTTCCAATCATTTTATGTGATTGGGAGGTTTTTAATTATGTGATTTTATTTATGATATATAGACACTGACAATGAAAGATTTAGATATTTTCATTAAGAAAATATTAATGAAGAAAGTATCAAAAAAGATATTGGAGAAAAAAGGCGTATCAACGAGGTAATTAACTAGAAACATAGGTGTATAAGTAAATAGGATTCAGACAATGTATAGAAGCGATAACTCTGTCCCTAAGCTTCCGGCGGATTATGTTTTGTATAATAATTCAAGCTAAATCTATAAATAGTCATATGTAAGTTGTTTTGAAAATTAATACCTATGAAAAAATATTTTATTATAAAAGTAAAAAAATGGAATGAAAGTATAATGTTTTAAAAGTAAATAATAAATAATGTCACATATGTATATAAAAAAAATGAAAAAAATATTACAAAGAAGATATAAGTTTTACGATAATTAAATAAAAGAAGGGTGATGGTATAAAATAATATAATGGGTCGGTAAATTTCGGTATTGACATAATAACGTAATATCAAAGGATTTACTAATTGTTACAAATATTTAAATTTATTCATAGACTCAAATCATTGAATTTTTAAACAATTTGAGATATTATAAAAATATAGTAAATCTTTGGACAAGAATTTTTTTTTGCATGCAATTATTTGAAAAATCAATCAAATCGTACATAGTATGCCTGCCGAGAATTGCTTCTCAAAATTGAATATTTATAAAATTCCTATAGAAAAAGTATTAGTTTAATTAAACAAAGTATAGAGAGTTCTAAGTCAATCTTAAATTATACATATTAAAATATCCAATGTTTCTGGGGAGTTTTGATATGTATAAATTAAAGTTTTTGCTGGGATACCTATATAGGGATTTTAGTATAGACTTTAACTTATACAAGTACAAAATGCCTAGAACCATCGCATATTTGTCTATGTATAAATTAAGTTATACTATGAAAAAACTATATAGATGATTTAGGTTAAGATCAATAAATATTTTCTTAAATATATTTATTGATATATAGAGAACACTATATATTAAGATTAATAGCTTAGTTTGATTAAGGGAGGTGTTTGACGATAACTAAGTTTCAAAATATTGGTGTTAATAAAAAGTTTTTGACTATTTTTTTGAAGGGAGTGTAGAATTTGCTTAGATTTCTTGTGAACAGATTGGTTTCTTTATTTATTACTTTATTATTAATTATTACTGTAACCTTCTTCTTGATGCATGCAGTACCCGGTGGACCTTTTACACAAGAGAAAAAACTGCCGCCTGCAATTGAAGAGGCTTTAAGAGAAAAATATCATTTGAATGACCCATTATGGAAACAGTACATTGACTATGTGGGTGGAGTATTGAGGTTAGATCTAGGGCCTTCACTTGTTTATGAAGGGCGAAGAGTTAACGAATTTATAAAAGAAGGATTCCCTATTTCTGCAAGAGTAGGAACCTATTCGATTTTACTGATACTAGGTTTAGGAATACCCTTTGGAGTAATATCAGCACTTAAACAGAATAAATGGCAGGATAATCTCGTAATGTTTGGGGCAACCCTGGGGATTACCATACCTAACTTTGTTATTGCCACGGTACTCTTATATATATTTGCACTTAAGTTAAGATGGGTACCAACCTTCGGAGTAAAGGACCCTAAGGGATGGATATTACCTGCCATAGCTTTATCGGGATATTCACTATCCTTTGTGGCTAGATTGACTCGTTCTACTATGCTGGAGGTACTTCAACAGGATTATATAAGGACGGCTAGAGCCAAAGGGCTATCTGAAGGAGTAGTTATATTTAAACATGCTCTTAGAAATGCAATTATACCAGTTGTATCCTATGTTGGTCCACTGATTGCAGGTATATTAACGGGTGGATTCGTAGTTGAAAGAATATTTGCATTGCCTGGTATGGGTAGATATTTTGTTATAAGTATAACAAATAGAGATTATCCTACGATCATGGGGGTTACAATTTTCTTTGCCGCATTCTTAATGATCATGATTTTAATTGTTGATTTACTTTATGGATTGATCGACCCACGAATTAAAGTTACAGATTAAGGAGGGTTTGACTGACTTATGAATAAGATGAGTGATATAAATAATATAAATTTCACCCCAGATTTATGGGAAAAAGTTCAGGGGAAAGGAAAAAAGGGTGACGAAATAAGTAGACCAAGCTTGACATATTGGCAGGACGCATGGAGAAGACTTAAATTAAATAAGGCCTCTATGGGTGGACTATTTACAATTATCTTGCTAATCATTATAGCGTTTTTTGGACCATTAGTGTCGCCATATACTTACTATGATCAAGACTTGAATTTAGCAAGTATACCTAATAGATTTGAAATACATCAAGTAGATGACAGCAATTATGTTTATCTACATAAAGCATTAAGGATGTATACGGTTACAGCTAAGGGAGAAATATTAGAAAAGCTTCCTCCTGTAGAAAATAATGTAATGAAGAAATATCAGGTTTATGAAGTAAATGGTAAAAAAATCACTGTGGATTATAGTCAAAAGCCTATTCAATTAAAGGCCGAAGATGGAAATGTGATACAGCCACTAAAGAAAGTGTTTAATAAGAAGTTCTGGTTTGGTACCGATGAACTTGGTAGAGATCTATTGATAAGGGTCATTTACGGTGCCCGTATATCACTTTTAATTGGTTTCATAGCCGCAATAGTTAATTTCACTATAGGTGTTTTATATGGAGGAACTTCAGGTTATTTAGGTGGTAGAGCAGATAATATAATGATGCGTATTGTTGATATTATCAATACTATACCTTTAGTTTTATATGTTATACTTATTATGGTGGTTATAGGTTCAGGGCTTAAGAGTATTATCATAACCCTAGGTACCATTTATTGGGTAAATATGGCCCGTATAGTAAGGGGGCAAATTTTAAGTCTCAAGGAACAGGAATTCGTTTTAGCTGCCAAAACCTTAGGAGCAGACACTTGGAGGATATTAATAAGACATCTTATACCAAATGCAATGGGGCCTATAATTGTTACTATGACTATGATGATTCCAACAGCAATATTTACTGAGTCATTCCTTAGTTTTATAGGTCTAGGGGTATCAGCACCTATGGCTTCATGGGGAACTCTTTGTAATGATGCTTTAGGAGGATTGCGTTCTTATCCTTACTTACTGTTCTTCCCATCATTGGCTATATGTATAACTATGCTTGCATTCAACTTCTTAGGCGATGGGTTAAGAGACGCATTAGACCCACGTTTACGTAAATAGGAAGGGGTGATTGTTTTGAAAATATTAGAAGTTAAAGACTTGAAAACGTCGTTTTATATACATCTTGGGGAAGTACAGGCAGTTCGTGGTGTTAGCTTTTCAGTAGACAAAGGTGAGGCTATAGGTATAGTTGGAGAATCTGGAAGTGGTAAAAGTGTCACATCCATGTCCATAATGAAGCTTTTACAATTTCCTGGGAAAATTAAAGATGGAGAAATTATCTTTAAAGGTGAAAATATAGTAAAAAAATCTGATAAGGAAATGATGTCAATAAGAGGGAATGAAATCGCTATGATTTTTCAAGACCCTATGACATCCCTTAATCCTGTTTTTACAATTGGTGATCAAATAATGGAAGCCATCAGAAGGCATCAGGGCTTAAATAAAAAGGACGCTAAGGAAAAGGCTATTGATATGCTTAGACTTGTTGGGATTCCATCACCAGAAACTAGAGTAGACAATTATCCCCATGAGTTTAGTGGAGGTATGAGACAAAGGGCGATGATAGCTATAGCTCTATCATGTCAACCGGATTTACTTATTGCTGACGAGCCTACTACTGCACTGGATGTTACTATACAAGCCCAGATACTTGAACTCATGAAGGATTTAAAGGATAAGGTTAATACATCTATAATTCTTATAACCCATGATTTGGGAGTTGTTGCCGATGTATGTTCTAGAATAGTCGTTATGTATGGTGGATTGATCATGGAAGAAGGAACTTCCGAAGAAATATTTTATGATCCAAAGCATCCTTACACAATGGGTCTTCTTAAATCAATTCCAAGACTTGATCTAGGAGAAAAACAGAGACTAATACCAATAGAAGGAACTCCTCCAGATCTTATTAAACCACCTGTAGGTTGTCCATTTGCATCAAGATGTCCTTATGCTATGAAAATCTGTAAAGAGCATCGTCCTCCATATTTTGAGGTGAGTAAGGGTCACAGGTCAATGTGCTGGCTATTGCATGAAAAAGCACCAAAGGTTGAAGTAGACACAGGTGTTAAAAGGGGGACGGCATAATGAGCGAAATAAATGTGAAAAAAAATGATATTTTATTGGAAGTAAAAAACTTAAAGAAGTACTTTCCCATTAATAAAGGTCTCTTAGGAAATGATATTCAATATGTTAAAGCCGTGGATGATATAAGCTTTTATATTAGAAAAGGCGAAACCCTAGGGTTAGTTGGAGAATCGGGATGTGGTAAATCCACAACTGGTAGAACTATCATAAGATTGTACGATCTTACTGATGGGGAAGTTATATTTGATGGAGCTGAAATAGGTAAGATACGTCAAAGTCAAATGAAACCTTTTAGGAAAAAAATGCAAATGATATTTCAAGATCCATATGCTTCCTTGAACTCAAGGATGACGGTTTCCGATATAATTGGAGAACCATTGGATATTCATGGTCTTGCCAGTGGGAAAGAAAGACAAGAGATAATATATAACCTTCTTGACAAGGTAGGTTTGGGTAAAGATCATGCAAGTAGATATCCCCATGAGTTTAGTGGTGGACAAAGACAGCGTATTGGTATTGCAAGGGCATTAGCTGTAGAACCAGATTTTATAATATGTGATGAACCAATTTCAGCCCTTGATGTGTCAATTCAAGCTCAGGTTGTTAATATGCTGGAAGATTTACAAAGTGAAATGGGACTGACATATCTTTTTATCGCCCATGACCTATCAATGGTTAAGCATATTTCCGATAGAATAGGAGTTATGTATTTAGGTAAGCTTGTTGAGGTGGCGGAAAGTAAGGAATTATATAAAAAACCTACTCATCCATATACCCAAGCCCTATTATCGGCTATTCCTATTCCCGATCCTGATGTAACTAAAACTAAGCAGAGGGTCATATTGGAAGGTGACGTACCAAGTCCTATAAATCCTCCTTCAGGATGTAGGTTTAGAACTAGATGTAGATATGCTATGCCTATTTGCTCAGAAGTTGAACCGGAATTGAAGGATATTGGTGGCGGACATATGTGTGCATGCCACTTGAATGATAGATAGTATTAAATAGAGGGCGTGTTCTATTTGGCATGCCCTTTACACCAAATCACATTAAAAAAATTAAGTATCATAAATATTGTGAATATATAAATTTATTAACATATTTAAATTTTTCATTAAAATTATGCAGGATTTTTAATTTTTTTATAGAATTCTAACTAAATAGAGTGGAGTATATAAGTATATATTGGACTTGACCTTATTGGTCACATATGTGGAATAATTCCTATTAAGTTAGGAGTAAATTTTTTTGCGAAAAAAATATTCAGATTATTTCATAAGATTAATTTATGTTAATAATTTGTTTTTTAAAAAGTCAATAAGTGGTATTTATTATTTGCCACTTATATATAAAAAAAGATAGAAAATTAGGAGGGGTTACTTTGTTTAAAAGAAGCTTTGCATTATTATTAGTTCTGGTTTTAGTAGTAAGTGCATTTGCTGGCTGTGCGCAGAAGGGTGAAGAACCTGCACCAGCTAATGAAGGAGGAAAGGAAGAACCTAAAACTGAAGAACCAGCACCATCCGAAACACCTAAGGATCCACAAGTAGTAACTTATAATCTTGAAGCAGATCCAGAGACTATAGACCCACAATTAAATACTTCAGTAGGTGGATCTATAATAATTTCAAACATATTTGAAGGATTGGTTACTTTCGATGAAAATCTAAAGCCAATTCCGGGTACAGCAGAAAGCTGGGAAGTAAGCGAAGATGGACTTGTATGGACTTTCAAGCTAAGAGAAGATGCTAAATGGTCAGATGGTCAGCCAGTTACAGCTGGAGATTTTGAATATTCATGGAAGAGAGCAGTTACTCCTGAAACAGCTTGTGAATATGCATATCAATTTGATTTAATTAAAAATGGTACTAAATGTTACCAAGGTGAAGTAGCTGTAGATGAATTAGGGGTAAAAGTTATAGATGAAAAGACTTTTGAAGTAACATTAGAAGCTGCTGCTTCTTATATGATTGAAATATTTGGATTCCCAACTTTATATCCAGTAAGAAAGGATATAGTTGAAAAGGATCCTGAGGGATGGTCATTTAACCCTGAAACTGCTGTTTCAAATGGACCATTCAAATTAGCATCATATACTCAAAATGATGTTATGAAGCTAGTACCAAATGAGAATTATTGGGGAAGAGAAAATGTTAAATTAGATGAACTTAACTTAGTATTTATTACAGAACAATCAACAGCTTTATCAGCTATGGAAGCTGGAGACCTTGATGGTATTGATAATGTTCCAAACCAAGAAATTCCAAGACTTCAAGCTGAAAATGAAGACTTTATCATAGCTCCATACCTTGGAACTTATTTCTACATATTCAATGTAGAAGAAAAGCCTTTTGATAATCTTAATGTAAGAAAAGCTTTTGCAAAGGCTATAGATAGAAATGCTATTGTTACAACAGTTACATTAGGGGGACAATTACCAGCAACAGGCTTTGTTCCACTAGGAATAATGACTGGTGGAGAAGACTTTAGAAAAGCTGGTGGAGATTATGGTGTAGATGGAATGGCTGCACAGGTTGAAGAAGCTCAGAAGCTATTAGCTGAAGCTGGATTCCCTAATGGAGAAGGCTTCCCTAAGGTTACACTTAAGTACAACACTAGTGAAAACCATAAGAGAATAGCTGAAGCTATTCAAGAGATGTGGAAGAAGAACTTAAATATTGATGTAGAACTAGAAAACATGGAGTGGAGAGTATTTATACCAGCTAGACAAAATGGTGAATTCCAAGTTGCTAGACATGGTTGGATAGGTGACTATAACCATCCAATGACATTCCTTGATATGTTCTTATCAGACAGTGGTAATAACGATGCTCAATGGAAAAATGAAGAATTTGATAAGTTAATCCTAGAAGCTAAAGTTACTTCTGATGAAAAGAAAGCTGCTGAATTAATGCATAAAGCAGAAGACTTAATTATGCAAGATCAAATAGTAATGCCAATCTACTACTATACTCATCCAATGATGATGGGTCAACATGTTAAAGGTTGGTATAGATCACCACTTGGATCAATGTACTTCAAAAATGCATATGTAGAGAAGTAAGATTATAATCAAGGCGGCCTTTGGGCCGTCTTGATACCTAAAAACCCAAATTTCTTCGTTGTTGCTAAAACCCAGAACCCTTACGTATGTCTATATATGCTGTGGTCTCTGGGTTTTAGCACGCCTCGAACTTCATGTTTTTAGGAAGTCCTTTAAAAGCTTGGAGGTATATCCAATATACCTTCAAGCTTTTATTTTTTTTGAAAAATCAGATCTATTTAAGCCCCAGAATATATACCTTGAAAAATATTAATGAATAAACGAAAGTAAAGTAATAGTAAACAGTTTCTATGGATAAAGTTTAATTATAATAAATAAAATATTGACAAAAATATGAAATGTTATTATAATTATACTATAATGCAAAGCTTCTTTAAAATATTTAACAATCATGAACTTTTGTTTGAAAATATTTTTCTGATGAAACTTCATGATTGTACCCACTCTTTTTAAATGAGCAAATTACATAATTACTTTCTATAGAAACCATCTACCATATTTAGTTTTTAAATCCCCAGAGCAACACCATCAAATATTCCTATACTTTAAGTAATTACACCACAGCTTATATTCCCATATGTAACTCAGCCAAGTAAGAATTATGTGATTTATTCAATTATGTTAAAGTAGTTTCACAAAGTAAAGCTTTCACATTGGCTTATATAAATGCATTTAGATAATGTATTTTATGTATAGTTACCATTAAATTTGAAAAGAAAGAGGGAGGATATTATGGGTAAAAAAGTTATATCATTATTATTAGTATTGGTTTTAATTATTGCTTCATTTACCGCATGTACTCAGAATAACAATCATTCGGCACCAGACAATGATAAAGCTGGAGAGAAGGCGGAGTCCAATGAAAAGACACCAGTTAAAGAAGAAACAAAGGAGCCCCAGAAACTTACATATAACCTTGCTGCTGATCCAGAAACCCTTGACCCACAATTAAATTCTACTGTAGGTGGATCAGTAATATTATCCAACACATTTGAAGGGTTGGTAACCTTTGATAAAGACCTTAAGCCCGTGCCAGGTGTAGCGGAAAGCTGGACAATAAGTGATGATGGGCTTGTGTGGACCTTCAAGCTAAGAGAAGATGCAAAATGGTCTGATGGTAAGCCCGTTACCTCCGAGGATTTTGTATATGCATGGAGAAGGGCCGTAGATCCAAAAGTACCTTGTGATTATTCCTATATGTTTGACTTATTTGAAAATGGAACAGCCGCCTATACTAGTGAAGTTCCACCAAAAGAGCTTGGAGTTAGGGCAATAGATGAGAAAACATTGGAGGTTACTTTAAAGGCCGCAGCATCATATATGGTAGAAGTATTTGGGTTCCCAACCCTTTTCCCAGTTAGAAAGGATATAATTGAACAAGACCCTGAAGGTTGGGCATTTAACCCAGAACTAGCTATATCAAACGGACCTTTTAAATTATCATCATATACTCAAAATGATGTTCTTACAGTAGTACCAAACGAACACTATTGGGATAGGGATAGGGTTAAGCTTGATGAACTTAATTTTGTATTTATAGTAGAACAATCTACGGCTTTATCGGCTATGGAGGCTGGAGACCTTGATGGTATAGATGAAGTGCCAAATCAAGAGATCCCAAGGCTACAATCTGAAAGCGAAGACTTTATTATAGCACCATATTTAGGGGTATACTATTATGTATTTAATCTGACTAAGGAACCCTTTGATGATGTAAGGGTAAGAAAAGCTTTTTCAAAGGCTATAGATAGAAATGCTATTGTGACAACGGTGACTTTAGGTGGTCAGGTACCTGCTACAGGGTATGTTCCTTCAGGAGTAACCTTTGGGGGAGAAGATTTCAGAGAAGCTGGAGGAGACTTTGGAATGGATCCAATGTCTGCTCAAGTTGAAGAAGCTAAGAAGCTCCTAGCCGATGCAGGATATCCTAATGGTGAAGGACTTCCTAAAATTACATTACAGTATAATACAAGCGAAAACCATAAGAGGATAGCTGAAGCTATACAAGAAATGTGGAATGAAAACCTAAATACAAGTGTAGAACTCACAAATATGGAGACAAGGGTACATTATCCAGCCCTAGAAGAAGGTAATTTCCAAATAGCAAGGGCAGGATGGATAGGTGACTATAATCATCCAATGACATTCCTTGATTTATTATTAAGTGATAGTGGAAATAACTATACACAAGTAAGAAATGAAGAGTTCGATAAGATTATAAATGAGGCCAAGATGGCTTCCGATGAAAAAACAGCAAAGGAGTTAATGCATAAGGCAGAAAATATAATTATGGAAAACCAGATGGTGATACCAATTTATTACTATACTCTTCCAATGATGATGGGGCAACACGTTAAAGGTTGGTATAGATCACCACTTGGACAAATATACTTTAAGAACACTTATATTGAAAAATAAATATGACAATAGTATAAACTGTTGTTAAAAGTCTAAAGGAATGACGGTCATATGATCGTCATTTTTTTGTGTGTATTTTTAGTTAAGTAAATTTTAAATGGAAAAAATGGACATAAATTATGTTGATGAGCAATAAATATTACATAGGGTAAGGGGCTGTGATATCGCTAAAAATGTCATATACAGTCGAAGAATAATCAAAAAAATAGAATTGTGTCGGAAAGAAATAATTTATTACAAAAAATTAATATATTACAAAAACTTAAATATTGAAAAAATTCGGAAAATAAATTATAATAAAGCAAAGTTGTCCTATTTAAGGGGGTAGGATTATTTACATAGGTAGGAAAGAAGCTTTAATAACTTTTAGCAGCTTAATTTAGATATAGAATATATAAGCTGGATTTATTTAATAACCTATGGGTGTATATTTATAGGTTAGAAATAAATGATAAAAAATAAAAAAGGTGGGGATTATTTTGTTAAAGAAAAGCTTAGCATTATTTTTAGTGTTTGCTCTAGTAGTAGCGGCTTTTGCTGGTTGTACTCCAAAAGAGGAACCCTCAACAGCTCCTGAAGATAAGCCTAATGAAACTACTGAAGAGCCTGCAAAAGAAGAACCAAAAAAGGATGAACAAATTTTAACCTATAACCTTCTAGCTGATCCAGATAGTATTGATCCACATAAAGCAACTTCTGTTGGGGCATCAATAATTATGCAAAATATCTTTGAAGGATTAGTAAGAACAAACGAAAAGATGGAGCAGGGACCTGGGGCTGCAGAAAGTTGGGAAACAAATGATGAAAAGACTATCTGGACATTCCATTTGCGAGAAGATGCTAAGTGGTCAGATGGAAAGCCTGTAACTGCTGAAGACTTTATATATGGATGGAAAAGAGCAGTTGATCCTGCAACAGCATGTGAATATGCTTATATGTTAGATCCAGTTAAGAATGCAACAAAAATTTATTCTGGTGAATTAGGTGTTGATGAATTAGGAATAAAGGCTATAGACGAGAAAACCTTAGAGGTTACTTTAGAACAGCCTACTGCATATATACTTGAATTATTCGCATTTCCAACATATTTCCCAGTTAGAAAAGATGTAGTTGAGAAAAATCCTGAAGCGTGGGAATTTGATCCTGCAACAGCTATTACAAATGGACCATTTATATTAGGTGAATATACTCAAAATGACGTTATGAAGCTTGTACCAAATGAGAATTATTGGGATAAGGATAGAGTTAAGCTTGATGCAGTGAAATTTGTATTTATTACTGAGCAGTCCACTGGACTAGCTGCATTTGAGGCGGGGGATATCGATGGTACAGATGAAGTTCCAGCTCAAGAAATTCCAAGACTTCAATCCGAGAATGATGAGTTTATCATAGCTCCATATCTTGGAACATACTTCTATTGTTTCAATGTTACAAAGGAGCCATTTGATAATTTAAAGGTTAGGCAAGCATTTACTAAAGCCATAGATAGAAACGCAATAGTTACCACAGTTACTTTAGGTGGACAAATTCCTGCATCCGGGTTTGTTCCTCCAGGAATCATGACTGGTGGAGAAGACTTTAGAAAAGCCGGTGGAGATTATGGAATAGATCCAATGGTTGCACAGGTTGAAGAAGCACAGAAGCTGTTGTCTGAAGCAGGATATCCTAATGGAGAAGGCTTCCCTAAGGTTACATTAAAGTATAATACAAGTGAAAACCATAAGAGAATAGCTGAAGCTGTTCAAGAGATGTGGAAAAAGAACTTAAATGTAGATGTAGAACTAGAAAACATGGAGTGGAGAGTATTTATTCCAGCTAGACAGAATGGTGAATTTACTATTGCTAGACATGGCTGGATAGGTGATTATAACCACCCAATGACTTTCTTAGATATGTTCTTATCTGAGAGTGGAAATAATGATCCACAATGGCACAATGAAGAATACGATAAGTTAATATATGCCGCTAAGAAAGAAAGTGATCCTAAGAAAGCAGCTGAATTAATGCATAAAGCAGAGGATTTGATGATGAAAGATCAAATAGTAATGCCAGTTTACTACTATACTCATCCAATGATGATGAAGAATTATGTTAAGGGTTGGTATAGATCACCACTTGGAGGTATGTTCTTTGATAAAGCCTATATAGAAGGAAGGGCTCAATAATTTAATAGTATAGGTATTGATGGACGATCTGATTAAATCAGATCGTCCCTTTTGTTGTAGGTTGTTTTTTATAGAGAAATCGGTCAAAAGTAAAGTAGCTCTATGACTCCAAGCATTTATTGTATCAATTTTCTTTCCCCATGAATATGATAAATAGTAACACTACTTTAAGGGGGAGAAATATGGTTCAGCTTACTTTAATTCACTGGGTTTATGTAATGATGACTCTAGTTATTTTGGTAGTAATGTTGATGAGAAAGGATACAATAATTCCATGTATTTTAGGAGTGTTTCTTATAAGTTTTATAGCCCAAAATAATATTGTAGGTGCTACAAGGGGAGTATTTGATGCTTTTATTGTGGCGGCAAGGGAATTGATTGGAATAATAATAGTAATATCTTGTATAGTAGCTATGTCCAAGGTACTAGAGGAAATTGGTGCAAATAATCTTATGATTAAGCCCTTCACAAAATTTATAAAGACAGCTGACATAGCATTTTGGTTTATAGGCATAGTCATGCTTGTGGTCTCTTGGTTTTTCTGGCCGACTCCTGCAACCGCCTTAGTTGGAGCAGTACTTTTACCAGTGGCTTTAAAAGTAGGATTGCCGGCTATAGGAGCAGCGATGGCAATAAACCTATTCGGACATGGTTTGGCATTATCTACTGACTATGTTATACAAGGGGCTCCCACTATAACTGCAAGTGCCGCAGGTATACCAGTGGAAAAAATCATATTAAAGGGTACTCCATTATTTTTAACCATGGGTATTGTAACTATTTTAACAGCATATATTTTACTTAAAAGAGATATGAAAAAGGGAAAAATTATTGGCCCACAGTTGAGTCTAGAAGAATTAAATGATTCAAGGAGAATAAGCAAAACTGCTAAGATGGCGGCTGTAATTGTACCCATTGCATTTTTACTTGATATAGTGGCAATGTTCTATTTTGAACTTAGGGGAGGAGACGCAACGGCATTAATAGGTGGAACTGCAGTAGTATTGACTTTAATAATTACTATGGCTGAGTATAGAAAGGAATCTCTAGACAAAATAACTATATTTATCAAACAAGGATTTATGTTTGGTATGGAGATATTTGGGCCCATAATTCCTATAGCGGCATTCTTCTATTTAGGTGAGATTTCTCCTATTGAAGCAGTTTTAGGAGAAGGCGTATTGCCCTTAGGATCTCAAGGCATATTGTCTGATATGGGTAGTGCATTGGCTTCCATAGCAAAAATGAACAGACCCATAGTAGCAAGTATTGAAATGCTGGTAGGAGCCATAACTGGATTAGATGGATCGGGATTTTCAGGTATGTCTCTAGGGGGATCACTTTCTAGAGTTTTTGGTACAGCTATAAATGGTAGTATTCCAGTATTGGCGGCATTAGGTCAGATAGGAGCTATATGGGTTGGTGGTGGAACATTGGTACCTTGGGGACTAATACCAGCTGCAGCGATTTGTAGAGTAAAGCCTATGGATTTGGCGGAGCGAAACTTTATTCCAGTTGTAACAGGATTAATTGTTACGACCATTGTGGCCATGTTTTTGATTTAGACTTTCTATTTTCTCCATCCTGGGGTCTAAAGTATATGCACTGAGGATTATATACTTCTGAAGGAGTTGAAACATGAGTTAATGTACATTTTCCGTTGTTTTCAAAAACACAATCACTAATAATACAATTTATATTTATCACAATATCACCTCTATAATTATTATTTCACAATTGCAAAAAATAATTGCTTTAAAATTTAGTATATTTACAATAAATTTAACAAAACTAATAGGGAGGTGATATCATGTTTTTTTTGGACTATACTGAGACAAATAGGGTTTATCACATAATAAGTATTGTAGATATTAATATGGCCCTTAAGAATGGAATAAAATATGATGATAAAAGAACCTATTTATCTAAGTATTACAAGTTCCATGATTACATAGATAAATATAAAAACCCTAATATACCCGATTGGGTTATAAGGAAGAAAGCGATATTTTCAAGTCTAAACTTTGCCAAAAATCATAAATTTCATTCCCATACTGTTTTATTAGGTATAAAAGTCGATCCAAAAAAATGCTGGGTTGCCAACGAAAATCTAGCAAATCAAATATATGAACCCTTTATATTACAAAGTGTAGATGAGTACAATAAATGTAAAGCATATTTAGATGATAAGGGCGATGAACTTTTAAATAAATATTGGAAAACCTCCTGCTCTTTTTATGATAATCTAGATAGACGGTTGGACAAGGAGAAAGGCTATGATGCTGAAGTATTAATATTTCATGAAATAAAGCCATCTGATATTGAAGTACTGTATGTAATATCCGACCATAGAATGATGACAAAGGAAGAATGGAAAAACCTTTTTTGTGAAGGTAAATCTAAATAAAGTTCTATATGAAAAGTCATTCCTTAAGGTTGCTTATAGACCTAAAGCATATTCAAAAAATAAACTAGTCATCTTACTCGTCCTTTTATTTATTTTTCGTATATGCCTAAAAGAATGACTTTAATCTTAGAACATGGAACTTATCACTTAGAACTTTCCTCTATTCCTAGATTTAGCATTGCATCCGATGCAAATAATGCATGTTCAGAGCTAAATTCATCACAATATTTGTTGATCTTATAATCAGTCTTGTTGATTTCAAAGCCTTTTTCGATAACATAGGATCTATTATTATCAAGTATATTTTCTATGACAGATGTCTGATTATTTGAGTTTCGGAACATACTAAGCTCTATACTAAGACTAGGCAGTGGAGCTTGAAGATTTGTATCATTTATAGAAGAATCGAAGAAACTAGTTAATTGTGAATCAATACTTTCCTTTACCTTTGATGAAGGTGTGATTTTTTGAAGCTTACTAAGGGATTTTAAGATGTAGGATATACTTTTAGTAGAATATTTAATATTAGTATCTTTATTAAGTCTAAATAAATTGATATGTTCATCCCAAGTGGCGGCTAAATTGTTATAGATTTCTTCCGATGTATTTAAAAACAAGTCAAAATTTGTATATTCAAAGGCATCGACCAAAGCTTCCATGGATTTAAAATGGGATGCTAAGGAAGCAGCTTTATCTATTTGCCTGCTGTATATCATAAAGCCATTTTGCTTCTTCCTTGAATAAAGCTCATCACAAAGACTTAATACAAATTGCATATAATTTTTATCTTTATCTAAAATATTTAGTGATTCAATAATAGAGGATGTTAAACTTGAAAGTTTAGCCGTATCAAGTTCAATAATCCTATATTCATTATTTTTTAGAACACTAAGCAAATTAAAGGCATAATCCCTAAACATATTGGATTTATCCAATTGAAAATATCTGTCATGATTTGAGTTGCCCAGGGTCTCATATAGCTTTGCATAGGCCCAAAGCATATATACTTGGTCTTCCCAGTCTATTTTTTTATCCGTCTCTTGTAGTTCAGTATTATTTATATCTAAAGTAATACTTTCCTTCTTTATAAAAAAACCTTCTGAATTTTTAAGTTCATTTTGACAAAATACACCTTGATTTACAGCTGAATCTAGTAAAATCATGCCTATGAGTTTCTCAGAATAAGAGGACTCATCATTTCCCTTGATTAAACCCCTTGTATATAGGAATTGTGATAAATTTACTTCGTTCAAAATAAGTAATCCTTGGTTTTTAGGACTTAACTCTTTTTGTAAATTTCCATCCTTAAGATCTATTCCCATATTTATATCGTCTTTGATAGTATCATTAAAAGAAGAATCAAGCTTTATTCCTGAGTATATTGCTTTTATAGGAGATAAATCCTTAACAAAATATAGGCTATCATCTGAGGTAAGGTCTTGTTTATAGGTTTTCTGATCATCATCTGTATCTTTAATAGCTTCAGTGTATAACTTTTTCTTGAAATCATCAATAAGATCGTCGGATATATTATATTCTACTCCAAATCCTGAGAGCATGGATAGGGTAAATATATTTGAAAAGGAATAAACCAAAGCTTGTCTATGTACATTTTCCTTTGAGTAATCTAAACTCTCAAGCAAATCTTTAACATCCATGATATCACCACCCCAATTTAAAAGATCAGATTATTAGTACTATTATATATATATTTATTATATTTCTTGATATTCTGAGAAAATTGTATAAATTTTATAATTTGAGCAAATTCCATAATTACTTTCTATAAAAACCATCTACTGCATGTAGTTTTAAAATCCTCAAGGATATATCATATATATTATGCAATTTTCTCATTAAATCATAGTAAGTTTAAAAATATTTAAGGTGGTTTTGATATTTTAAAATAATCCATACAACTGAAATAGAAAGTGAGATATAATAGAAAGGGATGATTTAATAAATAGGCAAATCGCAAATGATTAAGAAGTATGAAAAAAATAAATAAGTTGGATCGTGAAGTGATTTTGCTTAGAATTTAAATCCACGATTAGTTGTATTTACATAAAGAAAGGATGAATGAATTGAAGGTTGGTAAACTTGACTCCGAGCTATTAAAAAAAATAATTTTTAATAATATAAAATTCCAGAGGGAAGAAGTTATGGTTAGACCCGGAATAGGTGAAGACTGTGCTGTAGTAGATTTTGGAGAGTATGCTTTAGTAATGTCAACGGACCCTATAACTGGAGCAGCTAGTGAGGTTGGGAAATTAGCTGTACATATAAATTGTAATGATATAGCTTCAAATGGGATAGAGCCCTTGGGGCTTATGATGACAATTTTGGCACCCATAGGTACAACAGAAGGACAAATAGATGGGATTATGAAGCAGGCTTCAAGGGAAGCGGCTAAGCTAGGTGTGGAGATAATAGGAGGTCATACAGAAATAACCGAAGCTGTGAATAGAATTATAATTTCTGCAACTGCCATTGGAAGACAATTAAAATCCGATATAGTAAAAAATTCCGGGGTTAAGGTTGGAGATAAAATAATTATGACCAAAACTGCTGGACTTGAAGGTACTGGTATAATAGCATATGATTTAGAAGGGAAACTCGGTTCGACATTTTCCCGGGAAATAATTAAAAAAGCTCAAAGTATGGTGGATGACATTAGTGTCGTTAAGGAAGGTATTATAGCAGGTGAAATAGGTTTTAGCAGTATGCATGATGTGACCGAAGGTGGCATCTTAGGTGCCATATGGGAAATATGTGAAGCCTCAAAGGTGGGCTGCAATATTTACAATGATAGAATTCCCATTGCCGAGGAAACTAAAGCTATTTGTGGGTTTCTAGACATTGATCCATTAAGATTAATTTCCAGCGGGACTATGCTAATAACCGTAAGTCCAAATAAGGAAAAACAATTGATTAAAGGGCTATATGAAGGGGGCATTAGGGCAAGTGTTATCGGAGAAATTGTAGAAAAAAATAAATATCTTATCAAGAATAATGAAAAGATTGTAATACAACCCCCAAAAAGTGATGAATTATATAAGGTCATATAAGAAATATATTAAATTACAATTACATTTAACTACATCAAGTTGCATAAAGTTACACCAAATGATATAAATAGAATTAGGGAATACATTTTTGGAGAAATGTATAAAGAAGAAAGTTAAAACAATAAAGGGGGCAATGGAATGAAGAAAATGTTATCGTTAATACTGGTAATTACCATATTTATGAGTATGACGATAAGCTCTTTTGGAGCTAGGAAGTTTGAAAAGGAAATGCTGAGTATTATTGATGGAGCTACAAATAATACCTATGATGTTTATACTGTGAACTTAATCATGCAGGGTAGGGATGTTGTATCTGATGTTCCTGGGATGTTGTTTAATGACATAACTTTAGTGCCCGTAAGATTTATTAGTGAAAACCTTGGAGCTGAGGTTAAGTGGAATCAGGAAAAAAAAGAAGCGACCTTAAAGACTGAAGATAAAGAGATCATTCTTAAAATAGATAGTCCTAGGGTTTTAGTAAATGGCAAGGAGTATATGTTACCAAATGGTGTACCGGCAAAGCTTATAGGATATGAGGAAAACTTTAGAACTATGGTTCCTTTAAGATTTGTTTCAGAACAGCTTGGCATGGAAGTAGGCTGGATAGGAGAAACTATGACGGCCACAATAGATAAGCCATTGCAGAAAATAGAAAACATTACATATGATGGTTCGGAAAAGTTTCCTGAGATTGTTATAAAGACTACTGGCGATGTGGCTACTTCATCCTTCTTCTTAAATGGTAGTCAAGTTGGGGGCGAAGATAAATTAGTAGTTGATATTCCCAACTCTATTTTTAATATACAAGATAGTAGTTTGCTAGATGATGAGGGAGCAGTCAATCTAGATATATATGATAGGGAAGTAAAAACCATAAGGGCTTCACAATTTGAACAAAATCCATATAAGACTAGAATTGTCGTTGATGTTGATAGAAAAAAAGGACATGAGATAGTTTATGACGATGAAAACAAGGAATTAAGGATTAAGCTTATTAACTCTGTGAAGAATTTAAAGGTTGACAAAATATATAATGTAGATACTGTAGTAATCCAAACGGCTGAGGAACCAACCTACAATGTTATGTTCTTAGATGACAAGGTTGTAGTAGATGTTCTTGATAGTTTGCTTAAGTATGATGGAGAAGGGATCGACGTCCAGCAAGGGGTTATAAGTGGAGTTAGATATTCTCAATTTAGTCCAGACCACAATTATCATCCAAATGACAAGATAACGAGGGTCGTTGTAGATTTAGAAGATGGGACTAGTCCACGGGATAATGTGTACATAGAACATGCTGAGAATGAGATATATGTTTTTGTAGCTGGCAAACCTCTAGATGGAATAGACTATTATAAAGATGATATTAATTTGGCAAAGCTTGAAATAACAGCTAACAATAAGGGGCAATACATAAAGAATTATAATGTCGCTAAAAAGGAGTTATCCTTAAGAATTTTAAAGGATAATATAGTGTTAGATCCATTGAAAATAGACATAGATGATAGTATTGTCAAATATATAGATGTTGATGGTAGCAGTGATGAATATTATGATATAGACATAAAGCTTGCAGATGGTACAAAGTATGAAGATAATTCAGAAAGTGATGTAACTGATAAAATAATGTTTAGCTTTATAAATAATAAGGTCAAAGAATCTAAGTTTAGGAATAGACTTATAGTAATTGACCCGGGTCATGGGGGACATGATTCCGGTGCATATAATCGTAATTTAGAGGTTAAGGAAAAGGAAGTTGTTTTAGATGTATCCCTAAGACTTAAAAAGCTTCTTGAAAATGAAGGGTTCAAGGTTTATATGACTCGTAAGGATGATACCTTCATTAACTTATATGATAGACCTGGCATTGCAAATGAACTTGGTGCCGATGCTTTTGTTAGTATACATGCCAATTCTGCTACTAACAGTAAGGCACAGGGAGTTGAGGTTCTATATTATCCAAATGATGGTAGAGATAATAAGACTTTCTCAAGGATAATGCAAAATTCCCTTGTTAGAGAATTAAATGCAACGGATAGGGGAATAGTACCGAGACCTAAATTGGTTGTTATTAGAGAAACAAAAATGCCAGCAGTTCTATTAGAGCTAGGATTTTTATCAAATCCTAGGGAAGGAAATTTACTTTTACAAGATGATTATAGACAAAGATGTGCTGAGGCATCTTTAAAGGGTATAATCGAATATTTCAATAGTGTATTGATGAAATAAATATACTGTGGAAAGGCTACCTCCTGTGTGGGGTAGTTTTTTATTGGAAAAATGTAAAACTATCAATTACCTTCTTTAGATTTTATCCTTTAAAAAAGTAAATAAAATAGACATAGTATGCCTATCCCTCTAATATAATTTAATATACAGTTTTGATTTAGGGGGGGATTTTGGCATGAGGCGCAAAAGATTTATAGCACTAGTAGTATCGGCTTGCTTGGTATTAAGTTTAGTAGTATGGAAAGGTACTAGCATGCTGAAGACATTTTTAAGCAAGGAAGAACAGCAAGTTCCAACACTGATTGAGAGCCCAGAAGATGATCAGAATTTAAGAAATACAGTTCTTTATTACAAGGATGACAAAGGCTTTCTTGTTCCAGTTATGAGAAAGATACCGTGGCCTGAAGGAAAGGGAATTGCAAAATCTGCTATAAGATCACTAGTAGATAACCCCGCTAATAGACAAGATATGGAAGCTATTGGATTGATGCCTGTACTACCAGCTAATACTGAAATTCTGGGTATGAGTATAAATGAAGGACTATGCAGGGTAGACTTTACAGCAGATTTTCAAAACTATGGGCAGCAAGAGGAGGAGGCTTCAATTGTTAAGGCTGTGGTATACACATTAACGGAATTCCCAACCGTTGAGAAAGTTCAAATCATGATTGAAGGAGAACAGCCAAAGAAGCTTAGCCAAGGTTTAAATCTCTCACAGCCTATTGCTAGAAAGGATATAAATTATAGTGGCAATGGTAAAAGTAAGGGAAAGGTCATAGTATATTATCAGGGAACAGTTAATGGCATGGAGAATTATTTTGTACCTGTAACCAAGGATATAGACGTAGCAGAAAATGAATCAGTGACAGTTATCAGAACACTTGAGACTTTGATAGAAGGACCATCGGAAGAATCAGGACTATTTAGTGCCATACCATGTAACCTACAAGTAAGAAATGTCGATATACTAGATGGAGTGGCATACGTTGATTTCGCCGAAGAAATTAAGGAAATCAAAGATGAAAGTATAGCCCAAGATATAGTTAAAACAATAGGGTTGACGCTTACCGAATACTATGGAAATGATATTATGATAGAAAAAGTAAGTATAATGGCTGATGGTAAAGAAATTGATTTTGGTGAAGTAGCAAAGGATGAACCGTTGGCGGTTCCAACCTTTGCAAACGAGTATTAAGAAAGTCCAGGCAGCTTGTCATCTTGTTGACTTCGTCAATAATCTGAGTCCAGGGAAACCTGGATTTTTTTATTTTGAAAAAATTGAGATACGTAAGCCATGTAATGGAAATAATAAGATAGAGGTTCTAAAATGTATAACTTCAAGCAAAACAAAATAATAAATTGTATAACAGATATAATAGTTAATATGGTAAAATATATTAATGTATAGGGAAAAACATTGAAGCTTTGGCTATTTAAAAAATCAAGGTGTAGATTTATAAGTTAAAGTCTATACTAAAATCCCTATATAATTGTTATTATTGTTTATTAATAGAAGGGAGAAAAATATGAATAGAGTAGATGGAAGAAGACCAGAGGATATTAGACCAGTGAAAATTACAAAGGACTATTTGATGCATCCCCAGGGGTCAGTTTTAATAGAAATGGGTAATACCAAGGTAATATGCACAGTTACTATAGAGGAAAAAGTTCCTCCATTCTTAAAGGGATCTGGCAAGGGTTGGATTACAGCCGAATATTCTATGCTGCCAGGAGCAACTCATTCAAGGAAGTTTAGAGAAGCTACAAAGGGAAAGTTAGAGGGAAGAACCCATGAAATCAAGAGACTCATAGGAAGAGCATTACGCTCGGTTGTTGACTTGAATAAATTAGGGGAAATAACTTTATGGATTGATTGTGATGTAATACAAGCAGATGGTGGAACAAGAACTGCTTCTATTACTGGAGCCTATGTTGCATTGGTAGATGCCCTAAGTAAGTTAGTTGATAAAGGTGTATTGGAATCTTTGCCTATTACCAGCTATGTTGCAGCAATAAGTGTTGGGGTAGTTAAAGATACTCCTATATTAGATTTATGCTATAAAGAAGATTCAACAGCTAAGGTTGACATGAATGTAATCATGACGGATAAGGGTGAATTTATAGAAATACAGGGAACAGGGGAAGAGTCGCCATTTAATAAGGCCGAATTAATTGATCTGTTGAGTCTTTCTGAGAAGGGGATAAATGAACTCATTGAGATTCAGAAGGAAATCTTAGATATTGAAATATAGAATGGTGGTGTAAGAAATATGAAAATGATATTATCGTCAAAAAACAAACATAAGCTGAAGGAAATAGGTGAAATACTCAAAAACCTAGATATTCAGCTTGTATCAATGGACGAAGCCGGTCTAGGTAGCCTTGAGGTAGTAGAGGATGGAGAAACCTTTGAAGAGAACTCTATGAAAAAGGCCATTGTGGTTATGGAAAAAACCAATACTGTCACTATAGCCGATGATTCAGGGTTAGAGGTAGATTACCTAGGTGGAAGACCAGGAGTTTATTCTGCACGATTTGCTGGAGAAAATGCTATGGATAAGGATAATAATAAAAAGTTATTAAAAATGTTAGATGGAGTTTCCAATAATGATAGATCGGGAAGATTTGTATCAGTAATATCAGCTGCATTTCCCGATGGAAGAAGGATTAGCGTAAGAGGAGAATGTGAAGGAATAATAGGTCTAGAAGAAAAGGGTTTACAAGGTTTTGGATATGATCCTTTATTTATAGTTCCGGAGTATAATAAAACCTTTGCTGAACTTGGAAGTGATATAAAAAATGAAATTAGTCATAGAGCTAAAGCCCTTGAAAAATTCAAAATAGAACTTGAAAGTATGTTAGGTAAAAAGTGATGAAGATTGGATTAATTAGTGATACCCATGGGGATGTTTTTAGTGGTGAGAAAGCCATAAAGGCCATGGGTGATGTTGATTTGATTCTACATGCTGGGGACACATATAGTGACGCTAAATTATTGCAAAAAATTACTGGCATTGATGTGGTAGCAGTAAAAGGTAACACGGACTTTGATTGTGAAGCAGATTCAGAAACTATTTTAACTATTGAAGATAAAAAGATATTTTTAACCCATGGGCATAAATATAGTGTGAAATCTGGTATTTATAGATTGTATTATAGAGCTTTAGAAACTAATTCGGACATTGTTGTTTTTGGACATAGCCATATTCCCATACATGTACAAGAAAATGGGATAGTTTTTATAAATCCAGGAAGTACATCTATACCAAGGGGAGGGAGTAACCCCTCCTATGGCATAATTGATATATCAAAAAAAGATATAGAAATTAAGTTATATAGCTTGTAAATATATTTATGGGTTGGAATAATGTATAAAAATCCATTCCTTAGCAAATAATTATAAAAAAAATCGTAAAAAATGTTGACGAAGGGCTATATATGTTGTATAATAATTTTCGTCAGCTAATCGGGGTGTAGCGCAGTTTGGTAGCGCATCTGGTTTGGGACCAGAGGGTCGCGGGTTCAAATCCTGCCACCCCGACCAGTTATGCGGGTGTAGCTCAGTGGTAGAGCCCCGGCCTTCCAAGCCGGTTGCGAGGGTTCGATCCCCTTCACCCGCTCCAATGTGCCCATAGCTCAGCAGGATAGAGCAACGGCCTTCTAAGCCGTGTGTCCGGGGTTCGAATCCCTGTGGGCACGCCATAAATATTTTGAAAAACATGGCGGCTGTCGTCAAGTGGTTAAGACACAGGATTGTGGCTCCTGTATGCGTGGGTTCGAATCCCATCAGCCGCCCCATTTTAAAAAATATTGGGGATTAGCCAAGTCGGTAAGGCAACGGACTTTGACTCCGTCATTCACAGGTTCGAGTCCTGTATCCCCAGCCATTTATACATAACTGACACTTGAATTTATATTAAATTTATAAATAATGATGCTTCTACATTTTTTATAAATTTGATTACTTTAAAGTTAGTTATTGTTATGACCCATTAGCTCAGTCGGTAGAGCACCTGACTTTTAATCAGGGTGTCCCGCGTTCGAGTCGCGGATGGGTCACCAAAACATACAACATATTATATGCGGGTATGGCGGAATTGGCAGACGCGCTAGACTTAGGATCTAGTGTCTTGTACGTGGGGGTTCAAGTCCCTCTACCCGCACCAGTAAAAAACTAAAAGCAAAATTGCTTTTAGTTTTTTTAAATTTTTGAAATTCCCAAGGAGTATAAATACCAATTAAATAATGAAAATTAATGTCTTACTTCTTTCATTTTATTGAATATATATTAAATGTTTTCCTAAGATTTTGTTATAAATTAGATAAGGTCATATTTTTTAGAAAAAATCCGTTAATATTTTGAAACCACTGGTCTGGAAATAATAACCGTACTAAAGTATTAAGTTTTTGATAATAATATTAATAATAATTAAAAACCTGTACATACTAGTCGTTTCAATGGATATAGCCTGTGTAAAATTGTACCACCATTTAAACTATTGCTTTTTCAAGTGAATTTATTTATTATAGTTATTGTCAACAAAATGCGACAAATGCCATCATATGATCATAATTGTTTGAAAATTCAAGTCATTTGATATATAACAAATCAAAAAACAATTTCTCAGAAAAAGCTATTTCCATTGTATTAAAAATCTATTGGATTGAATTTTTAAAGATTGTTTAATTTAGCTAAAATTTATAGGGGACCCTTAAAATTTAATATTTAGTAAAAAAATTATTTTTAGGGAGGAAAACGTTATGCTAAGAAATAAAAAAATCATAATGATTTTGTCAGCAGTAATGGTTTTTGCTTTAGTTTTAACTGCATGTGGCACAAAACCAGCTGAAGAAGGAAACCCAAGTGGAGATAAAGTGGAAAAGGATAATTTAGTTATTGCTCAAGGTGCAGATGCAAAATCCCTTGATCCCCATTCTACAAATGACCAACCATCTTCAAGGGTAAGCAAGCAAATTTATAATACTTTAGTTGAGTCAACTGTGGATATGGAATTAGTACCTGGTTTAGCTGAAAGTTGGAATCAAGTAGATGAAACTACTTGGGAATTCAACATAAGAAAAGGTGTTAAATTCCACAATGGAGAAGAATTAAAAGCAAGTGACGTTAAATTCTCAATAGATAGAATGTTAGCATCTAAAAAAGTAGCCCATATAGTTGAGGCTATAGAATCCGTTGAAGTGGCAGATGATTATAAAGTTATTGTAAAAACTGCTGAGCCCTTCGGACCACTTTTAGCTCATTTATCCCATACTGCAACTTCAATTGTTAATGAGAAAGCTGTAACAGAAGCTGGAGAGAACTATGGACAAAATCCAGTGGGAACTGGCCCATTTAAGTTTACAAGTTGGGATGCTGGGGACAAGATAACTTTAGAAAGATTCGATGAATACTATAAGGGTGCAGCTAATGTTAAGACTGTTGTTTTCAGAAACATTACTGAAGGAACCAACAGAACAATTGGACTTGAGACAGGTGAATTAGATATAGCCTATGAAATCGAACCAATCGATAAAGATAGAGTAGCAAATCATGAAAGTCTACAATTAATTGAAGGGCCTTCACTATCAATGAATTATATTGGTATGAACAATCAAAAAGAGCCATTCAACAACGATAAAGTTAGAAAAGCAATTAATTATGCAATTGATGTTGATGAAATTATCACAGCCGTTGAAAATAATGCAGCTCAATTAGCAAATTCACCAATAGGACCTAGAGTTTTTGCACATAATGATGCTATAAATGCATATGAATATAATCCAGAAAAAGCTAAAGAATTATTAAAAGAAGCTGGGTATGAAAACGGATTTAAGACTACAATCTGGACAAATGATAGTCCAGTAAGAATGCAAATTGCTCAAATAGTACAAGCTAAATTAAAGGATATAGGAATCGAAGTTGTGATCGAGCCACTAGAGTGGGGAAGTTACTTAGAGAGAACTTCTAAGGGTGAACATGACATGTTTATTCTTGGATGGGTTACTGTAACAGCAGATCCTGATTACGGACTATACGCATTATACCACAGTACACAACAGGGTGGAGCAGGTAACAGAAACTTCTACGCTAATGAAGAAGTAGATAAGCTTCTAGAAGAAGGTAGAACAGCTATAGATTCTGAAAAAAGAGCTGAGGCCTATAAGAAAGCTCAGGAAATCATAGTAGACAATGCGCCAGATGTACTGTTATACTACAAGACTCAAAATGTTGGAGCCCAAAAATCTGTTAAAGGATTTGAATTACATCCAGCAGGACACCACAGTGTTTATGGTGTAAGCTTCGAGTAGTATTAATAAGTTAAATGTAATTCTATGATAATTAAATAATAAAAAGTAGGACCCTAGGGTCCTACTTTTACTTTGAAGAAGAAAAATTACAGAAAGTTAATTTCGTATACAAAAACGTAATAATTTATTAGATGTTCGCTTTTACAAATTAATATTGGATATATATGTATATCCAAGTTGAGTTTTAAAAGCGAGTATCTTAATTGTAAAATTTGAAGGGAGGACAACAATGAGTAAGTATATATTAAAAAGACTATTACTTCTTATACCAGTACTATTAGGTGTTACATTTATAGTTTTTACAATCATGTCACTTACACCTGGTGATCCTGCACAGCTAATGCTTGGAGAAAGTGCGCCACCGGAAGCAGTTCAGGAGCTTAGATCAGAAATGGGATTAGATGATCCATTCTTTGTACAATATTTTAGATTTGTTGGTAATGCAATGAAGGGTGATTTTGGTAGATCCTATGCAACTAAAAGAGAAGTGTTTTCCGAAATATTTGCAAGATTCCCTAATACTTTGATATTAGCAGCAGTTGGTGTAGCTATAGCCGTTGCCATCGGTATACCTGTTGGTATAATATCAGCCACCAAACAGTACTCATTGATGGATAGTATAAGTATGATTGCAGCATTACTTGGGGTGTCTATGCCAAACTTTTGGCTAGGGATGATGCTTATACTGGTATTCTCTGTTGGACTAGGATGGCTTCCATTTGCGGGATTTGAAAGTGCCAAAAGTATAATCTTACCAGCAATAACTTTGGGAACAGGAGCGGCGGCGATTATAACGCGTATGACTCGTTCCTCAATGCTTGAGGTTATAAGACAAGACTACATCAGGACTGCAAGGGCCAAGGGTGTGGCTGAGAAAAAGGTTGTCAATAAACATGCTCTTAAAAACGCGCTTATTCCTGTTATCACTGTAGTTGGTCTACAGTTTGGATATTTACTAGGGGGAGCAGTTTTAACGGAGACAGTCTTTTCATGGCCAGGGGTAGGTAGATTGCTAGTTGAAGCTATTAGACAAAAAGATACCCCTACAGTTTTAGCTTCAGTGGTTTTCATGGCTACAACTTTCAGTTTTGTTAACTTACTAGTTGATATATTATATGCATATGTTGATCCAAGAATTAAATCTCAATATAGCAAGTAATTTTATTTGAAAAGGAGGTATAAAGATGGCTTCAAATATAGGGCAAGGAACAGTGGCTGCTGTAAAGAAGAAAAATAAAAAAAGAAGTCAATGGGCTGAAGTATGGAGAAGATTAAAGAAAAATAAAATGGCTATGCTAGGCTTAGCCATATTAACTATATTAGTGTTAGCAGCAATATTTGCGGATTTTATAGCCGATTATGATGATGTGGTTGTTAGTATGGATCTTACAAATAAATTAAAGGGACCAAGTGCTGACCACTGGTTTGGGACTGACGAATTTGGTAGAGATATTTTTGCTAGAATGGTACATGGAGCTAGAGTATCCCTTAAGGTTGGTATTTTAGCTGTAGGTATATCTATAATAATAGGGGGTTCCCTAGGTGCGGTAGCAGGTTATTATGGTGGAAAACTGGATAATACAGTAATGAGAATTATGGATATTTTTCTAGCAATTCCTAGTATTCTTTTAGCCATTGCTATAGTTTCGGCTTTGGGACCGAGTCTCATGAACCTAATGATTGCCATTAGTGTATCTTCGGTACCCACCTATGCAAGGATAGTTAGAGCCTCAGTGCTTTCAATTAGAGATCAAGAATTTATCGAGGCTGCCAAGGCCATAGGGGCCAAGGACCTTAGAATAATCCTAAAACATATAATTCCAAATGCGTTGGCACCGGTTATAGTTCAGGGTACTTTAGGTGTTGCGAGTGCTATTCTTTCAACGGCGGGACTTAGCTTTATAGGGCTTGGGATACAGCCACCGGCACCGGAGTGGGGAGCAATGCTGGCAACGGGGAGACCTTATTTGAGATATGCATGGCACGTAACTACTTTCCCAGGACTTGCTATTATGATTACAATATTAGCCCTTAATCTTGTAGGTGATGGTTTGAGGGATGCATTAGATCCAAGATTAAAGCAGTAATTTATAGAGGAAAATCATTCTTAGGAGGGAGTGAAAAAAATGAGCAAAAAAGAGCTTTTAAATATAGAAGACTTAACTATTCATTATATAACAGAAGACGGTACGGTAAATGCCGTTAATAATATAGATGTAAAACTTAATAAAGGCGAAACCCTAGGCTTAGTTGGAGAAACTGGTGCGGGTAAAACAACTACAGCACTTGGAATAATGAGACTAATACCAAATCCTCCAGGGAAAATAATGAGCGGGAAAATTGAATTTGAAGGTAAAGATTTATTAAATGTTCCAGAAGAGGAAATGAGAATGACTAGGGGAAATAAAATATCAATGATTTTTCAGGACCCTATGACTTCTTTAAATCCCGTTATGACAGTTGGTGAACAGATTTCTGAGGTTATAGAAATTCACCAGGATTTAAATAAACAAGAGGCAATGAAAAAAGCAGAAGAGATGCTTGAGCTTGTTGGTATCCCAGGGGGAAGGGTAAACGATTATCCACACCAATTTTCAGGGGGTATGAAGCAAAGGGTGGTTATTGCTATATCACTTGCATGTAATCCCCAGCTTCTTATTGCAGATGAGCCAACTACAGCATTAGACGTTACTATTCAAGCTCAGGTTCTTGATTTAATGAACAATCTAAAGAAAGAATTTAATACCGCAATGATATTGATTACCCATGACCTAGGAGTTGTGTCAGAGGTTTGTGATAAGGTAGCTATAATGTATGCAGGTGAGATTATTGAAACCGCAACACTGGAGCAGTTGTTTGAGAATCCTAGACATCCTTATACATTAGGATTATTTGGTTCTATTCCAAACTTAGATGAAGAAACCGATAGATTGAAACCCATAAAAGGTTTAATGCCGGACCCTACTAATCTTCCTACAGGTTGTAAATTTCATCCTAGATGTCCATATGCTACGGATATATGTTCTAAACAATCACCAAAGGACACTGAAATCCAAGGTGGACATAGGGTTAAATGTTTAATATATGAAGGTCTTGTAGATGCGGAGGTGAAAAGATAATGGCTGATAAAATATTAGAAGTAAGAAATTTAAAGAAACACTTTAAGACTCCTAAGGGAATGCTACATGCAGTAGATGGAGTGGACTTTTCTATAGAAAGTGGTAAGACTCTTGGTATAGTCGGTGAGTCTGGTTGTGGAAAGTCAACTACGGGTAGAGTTGTGTTGAGACTTCTAGAGGCTACGGATGGAGACATTATCTTTGAAGGTAAGAATATTAGAATGTTCGATAAAAAACAATTGAGGGAACTTCGTAGAGAAATGCAAATAATCTTTCAAGACCCCTTTGCATCTTTAAATCCAAGGATGACTGTTAGTGAGATCATTGGAGAACCGTTAATAATTCATGGTATTACTAAAAACAAAAATGAGCTTAGCAAAAAAGTTTCAGAGCTTATGGATACGGTTGGATTAGCTGATAGACTTGTAAATGCTTATCCTCATGAGCTTGATGGTGGAAGAAGGCAAAGGATAGGTATTGCCAGGGCACTTTCCTTAAACCCTAAATTTATAGTATGTGATGAACCAGTATCTGCCCTTGACGTTTCTATTCAGGCACAGGTACTAAATCTAATGCAGGATTTACAAAAAGAATTAGGACTTACTTATATGTTCATAACCCACGATTTATCAGTGGTTAAACATTTTTCAGATGATATAGCGGTTATGTACCTTGGACAACTGGTTGAAAAAGCACCTGCAAGAGAACTGTTCAAGAATCCAGTTCATCCATATACAAAGGCATTACTTTCAGCTATTCCTGTACCAAGCTTAAAAAACAAAAAAGAAAGAATAATCCTTAAGGGCGAGATCACATCTCCAGTTAATCCTAAGCCAGGATGTAGATTTGCTAAAAGATGTCCCCATGCAGATAAATGTACAAATGCAAATTCACAACCTGTATTAAAGGATATTGGAAATGAGCATTATGTGGCTTGCCATATGGTAGATAAATTTATATAGTATAAACGATAAAATAATAGGGGTGTCTTTGAAGACATCCCTATTATTTATTTTTGACAATACCCATGGTGTAATCATATATACAAACCCCTTGAAACTATTGATAAAATATTCTGAATATGTTAATATAACTTAACAAACATCGGGTTAAAATTAAATAGGAGGAAGATATTGTTGATTTTAAGAGGGGGTGAAACTATGTTAAATTTCAGGAATGTCAAAGCTAAGGATTTAATGGATAAGTCCATAAAGGGTTTAGATGAGAATTCATCTATTAAAAAAGCGGCTGAGTATATAATTGAGAATAGGGTCGATAATGTACCTATTATAGATGAACATAATATATTGCAAGGTATATTACATAAACAAAAAATCCTTAATAGAATTAATAAACAGGATTTTTTTTCAAGAAAGCTAAGGGATATGTCCTTTAGAGATTGCTTAGACAATTGTATAGGGAAGGAAGACCCAGCAAACATTATATATAATAAGAAGCATGGGGAGCTTTTTGTCGTAGATGAAGAAAATAGATTATGCGGAGTATTAAAGAAGTTTAAATATCTTTCAGAAGAGTTGAACTTTCTTTTGCTGAGCATTAATTCTATCATTGAATCTACCAATCATGCCATAATTGCTATTGATAAGGATTCAAATATTATTATGTTTAATAATGTTGCTGAACATATTTTAGGAATTAAAGCCAGTGAAGCCTTAGGGAAAAGAATTAATGATGTACTGTCTGCATCCCAGCTGCCCGATGTAATTGAGGATAGAAAAACCCATATCAATTCCCTAATACATATAAGTGGAAAGAAAATTATTACTAATAGGGCACCTATAATAAAAAATGGTGAAATTTTGGGAGCTATAGCCCTGTTTTTTGATGTGACCGAGCATGATAATCTATTAAAGGAGCTTGAGGAACAGAAAAATGTTTCCCAAGTTCTCAATACCATATTAGAAACTGTATATGATGGCATATTGGTTGTTGATAAAGAGGGCTATATCACCATGATTAGCAAAACCTATGAAATGTTTCTAGAGGTCGAGGGTCAAGACGTTATTGGTAAGCATGTAACAAAGGTAATAGAAAATACAAGAATGCATATTGTAGTAAAAACTGGTATACCTGAAATAGCAGATATACAGAAAATTAAAGGAAGCTATATGGTTGCTTCTAGAATACCCATAGTAAAAAATGGAGAAGTAGTAGGGGCTGTTGGAAAAGTTCTTTTTAGGAATGTGGACGATTTAAATGATTTGTATAAAAAGATCAGCCTCATGGAACAGGAAATAGAGGAATATAAGGGGGAGCTGAAAAATATAAATAGGGCTAAATATACATTTGCAAATATTATAGGTGTAAGTAAAAGGATATCAGAGACCAAGAGGTTAGCCCGGAGAGCTTCTCATACAGATTCAAATGTATTGATATTAGGAGAAAGTGGAACAGGTAAGGAGCTATTGGCCCATGCCATTCATAATGAGAGTAGTAGAAGCTTTGGCCCTTTTATAAGGGTTAATTGTGCAGCAATACCTTCAGAATTATTGGAATCAGAACTGTTCGGCTACGAAGAAGGTGCATTTACTGGAGCTAAAAAGGGAGGGAAAATAGGGAAATTTGAATTGGCTAATGGTGGAACAATATTCCTTGATGAAATCGGAGATATGCCCTTATCCATGCAGTCAAAATTATTGAGAGTAATACAAGAAAGAGAAATAGAGAGGGTTGGAGCATCGGTGGCAAAAAGAATATATGTTAGGATAATTGCTGCTACCAATAAGAATCTTGAAGAAATGATAGCAAAGGGTGAATATAGGGAGGATATTTATTATAGACTTAATGTATTTACCATTTTTGTTCCAGCGTTAAGGGATAGACCTGAGGATATTGTTCCTCTGAGTAAATATTTTCTTAGTAATTTAGACAATAAATATCATAAAAACATAGAAAAAATTTCCCGTAAAGCCATGAACTATTTAGTAAAATACACATGGCCAGGAAATGCCAGAGAACTTGAAAATGTCATTGAAAGAGCAATGAATCTGGTTGATATGGGTGCTTCTATTGATGTAGAACATTTACCGGAAAAGATTATTGGCAATCAATATAGTAATAATATTAAAAATCTAAAGGATATTTTATCAAAGGCCGAAAAAGAAGCAATAGTAGAGAGTATGAGAATCACTAATGGTAACAAAACAAAGGCTGCTAGTTTGCTTGGAATAGGGCGGACGACATTATATGAAAAATTAGAAAAATATGGTCTGAAAAATATATCATAGAACAATCTGTAGAAAAAGTGTTTGTTTAACTGAACATATTCATAATACTACCAAAATATAGTCCGAGAATCAGTACAATAACTATATAAATGAGAATCCTATGTTCGAAAATCCAAACATAAAAACTCTAATGAAACTTCTTTTGTTTTGTTAGAGTTTTTTTATGTTGCCCTTTTGCCCTCTACTCATATCATAATATGATATTTATGTAAAAAATAAACTGGCATGTAATTTGCATAATTGTATTTTTAGATATAGAAAACTAACTTTATAGGGTTTGTATAGTGAAGCTTAATTAATACATATCAAATACTCAGTGTTTTTTGGAAGTTTTTGATGGATATAAATTAAGGTTTCTACTTGAATTCCTATGGTGTGGAAGGGAGGATTTAATTTGAATTCAAAAGTAATGCCTGCCGCCAGGGCAATTGCTATGATCAAGGATGGGGATATGGTGGCTAGCGGTGGATTTGTTGGTAACTGCCATCCCGAAGAATTAACATCAGCACTAAAAAAACGTTTTCTTGAGAAGGGGACACCTAAAAATCTTAGTTTGGTTTATGCTGCTGGACAAGGTGATAGTAAGGACAAAGGACTGAATCATCTTGGACATGAGGGGTTAGTAAAAAAGGTTGTTGGAGGACACTGGGGATTAGCACCTAAGCTACAGAAATTAGCATTGGAGAATAAAATTGAGGCATATAATTTACCCCAAGGTGTAATAACCCACTTGTTTAGGGATATTGCCGCCGGCAAACCTGGTACAATCACCCACGTAGGATTAAAAACCTTTGTTGACCCTAGAATTGAGGGAGGAAAAATAAATGATGTTACTAAAGAAGATATAGTTAAACTGATAGAATTAGAGGGAAAAGAATATCTGTTTTACAAAGCATTTCCAATAGATGTAGCTTTGATAAGAGCTACATATGCCGATGAAATCGGCAACGCCACCATGGAAAAGGAGGCGGTTTCTTTAGAGGTAACATCCATGGCTCAAGCAGTTAAGAACTCAGGGGGTATCGTAATTTTACAGGTTGAAAAGGTAGTGAAGAGGGGAAGCTTAGATCCAAAGTTGGTAAAGATACCAGGAATATATGTTGATGCCATTGTTATATCTAATCCAGAGAACCATATGCAGACCTTTAAAGAGCAATATAATCCGGCTTATACGGGAGCAATAAGGGAACCCGATGGAGCGTTAGAAGAGCTTGAGCTTGATGCAAGGAAAGTAATCGCAAGAAGAGCCGCCATGGAGCTTATACCAAATGGTGTAACAAACCTAGGAATAGGGATGCCTGAAGGGATAGCCCTGGTTGCGAGTGAAGAGGGTATTGATAGGGAAATGGACTTGACAATAGAATCGGGACCTATTGGAGGAATACCAGCTGGGGGATTAAGCTTTGGAGCGGCAACTAATCCCGAAGCAATAATCGATCAGCCCTATCAGTTTGATTTTTATGATGGTGGTGGTCTAGATGTAGCATTTTTAGGATTAGCCCAATGTGACAAGTACGGAAATATCAATGTTAGTAAATTTGGGCCTAAGATAGCTGGATGTGGGGGATTTATTAATATTACTCAGAATGCCAAAAAGGTGGTATATTGCGGCACTTTTACTGCAGGTGGATTAAGCTTAGAAATATTAGATGGAAAGCTTATCATAGAACAAGAGGGAAGAATTAAGAAATTCACAGATCATGTGGAGCAAATAACCTTTAGTGGAAATTATGCTGCTGAGAATGGACAAAGGGTTATATATATAACTGAAAGAGCCGTCTTCGAGCTTTCTAAGGAGGGTATGGTTTTAATTGAAGTAGCACCGGGAGTAGATTTAAAGAAGGATATACTAGGTCTTATGGAGTTTGAACCAATTATTGCTGATAATTTAAAGCTAATGGATATGAGAATTTTTAAAGATGAACCTATGAATTTGAAAATAGATTAAGAGGAAAGAGTGTATAAACAATAGATTTTTGTACTAATTATTGAATTAGAAAAAGGAGGGTATTGAATGTTAGGAGTTATTGCTATTATCTTAACCTTAGGTGCATTAATGTATTTTGCCTATAGGGGAGTTACGGTTCTTGTATTAGCACCCCTATTGGCCATGACAGCAGTATTAGTTTCCGGTGAGTTTCCACCCCTTTATGCATTATCTAATGTGTTCATGCCGGCGGCTGTTGGGTACATTGGCAAGTATTTCCCTGTATTTTTAGCTGGAGCCATATTTGGAAAGCTTATGGGTGTAACAGGAGCAGCGACATCAATCGCTAATTTAGTAGCCGATAAGTTTGGAGAGAAAAAAGCTATTACAGCTGTGGTAATTGCGACCTCTTTATTAACCTATGGTGGAGTATCATTATTCGTTGTTGTTTTCGCAATGTATCCAATCGGAGCAACATTACTTAGAAGAGCCAATGTTCCTAAAAGATTATTACCGGCAGCTATTGCCCTTGGAGCATTTACCTTCACAATGACTGCCCTTCCAGGTTCTCCACAATATATAAATACTATGCCAACGGTTTATTTTGGAACGGATATTTATGCGGCTCCCATTTTGGGTATCATAGCAACCGCAATCATGATGCTTGGGGGTATATACTATTTAAATCGTAGATCAGACAAACTGATGGCTTCCGGTGAGGGATATGGAGACCATCCAAATGAAAATCTTCATGAGCTTGATGATAATATTCCAAGATTTGGGCTTGCCATTGCTCCCATATTAATCGTATTTATAGTAAACTTTATTCTTACAAATTGGTATTTTAAAATACCTTCAGTTGTTGAAAAATATAAAAATATTGGTGGAGCTGTAAATGGTACTTGGCCGGTTATTCTAGGACTTGGAATAGCAGTTATATTCATAATTCTTACTATGAGAAAGTTCCTTCCACAGACAAATAAAACTGTATTTGAGGGGGCAGTAGGAGCGCTCCTTCCTATATTCAACACCGCATCCGAGGTTGGTTACGGTGGCGTAATCAAGTCATTGGCAGCATTTACAACGGTAAAATTAGGTATAGTAGGTATGGCAATTCCATCGGTATTTAAGGTAGGAATTTCAACCACATTACTTGCTGGTATTGTGGGTTCAGCTTCAGGGGGTACAGCTATAGCATTAGAAATATTGTCAAAGGAGTTTTTGGCGATGGGAATAGCCCCGGAGGCTCTTCATAGAATCATGATCATAGCAGCGGGAGGGCTAGATTCTTTACCCCACTGCGGGGCAATAATTACCTTATTGGCAGTTACTCAGCTTACCCATAAGGAAAGCTATAAGGATATAGCTGTCAATACCATAGCATTACCACTCTTAGCATCTTTCATCATTTCATTATTCTATTTGATTACTGGCTTATATTAGGAATGATTATATAAATATTTAAAAAAAGTGAAATAATGGATTTGTAATTAGCGGAGGTGCCATAGGGCACCCCCGCTAGTTTTCAAAGAAAACACATAATCAAGCTGAGATAAACCCCGTAACTTTTCATTGATTAATTAAAATAATTATGTTAATATATTCTATGTTAAAGAAAATCAAATATCATGCGCCATTGGCTCAATTGGATAGAGTAGCTGACTTCGAATCAGTTGGTTGCAGGTTCGAGTCCTGCATGGCGTGCCATTTGTAACTAAGTAAACTCAACACATATAACGGTGTTGAGTTTATCTTTGTATTGGGATAAGATGCTAGATGGAGATAAAAAAGGAAATTTTATGATGTTTTTTAGTAGATAATCTTGATTTTCATTTTGATATATAAGTCTTAACGGTCCTAATGCCTGTAATTGCCAAGTAATATTCTGTAAACTTTCATTATATAATGTCAAAAAAGATAAAAACAGACTGTTTCTTTCTAAAATTTACATATAGAATAATATATGAATTTGAAGACAATTTAAGGAGGACGAAAGATGAAGACTAAGAAATTAGGAGTTTATTTTGTAGTATCTATGTTAATGGTATCATTTGTGTTTGTGGCGGCAGGGATACAGGTTTATGCGGCAGAGGTTGGTGATCAATTACCGCAACCAGAAGATGGATGGAAGAGGTACGACAATGGGAATGATAAGATTATATATGAAGGTGATTATTGGAGAAATGTTCATGGATTTGCTGGATTTTACAAGGATACGCATCATTCAACATTTCCCAATGCTTCTCTAGGTCATGCTATCAAATTCAAATTTACTGGAACAAAATTAAGAATTCTTTCAGGCTCTAATGCAACTTACTCAGATCATATTATCATAAATATAGATGGTGTTGAGCATTATTTCTCAGAGAAAGGTCCAGAGAATTTCGGAGCATTGAATTTCGAAGCCACGGGATTACAAAACAGTATACATGACGTACAAATTATAGGGACAGATTCAGAATACATGGCGTTAGATGCCATAGACATAGACGAAACAGGTGAATTATTAGATATAAATACTCCTACTTTGGTAACAAACTTAACAGCAACAGCAGGAAATAAAGAAGTAAAGCTTTCATGGGATAAAGTAGAAGGGGCTGAAAAATACGTCGTAAAAAGATCAACAACAAAAGGTGGAGAATATAAGGAAATAGGAGAAACTAAAGAAACAAGTTATACAGATAGTGGTCTTGAAAATGGTACTACATACTATTATGTTGTATGTGCCGTAAAAAGTGGAGTAACAAGTCCAGACTCAAAAGAAGCATCAGCAACACCGCAAAAAAGTAGTAGTGGTGGCGGTAGTGGAGACAGAGCAATATTAAGAATTACCATGGTAAATGGTAAGATAAACGAATATGATCTATCAATGGATGATGTAAATGACTTTATTGATTGGTATGAAGATAGTATTGATGATAAGGATGATCCATATTATACTATTGAGAAAGACTACAATATAGGACCATTTGAAAGTAAAAAGGATTACATAGTAGCCGATAAGATACTACAGTTTGAAGTAATGGAATATGAAGATTAAAAATGAAACCCTTGAATTTTCAAGGGTTTTACTAATATATATATATATTCCTTGTAGAGTTTAAATCTCAAAATATAAATCATTACATTTTTGGAACAAAATAAATACTTATACCGTCTAAGTTCATGAGGAGGGATAGAGAATGAAGAAGGTATCTTTTATATTAGTGATTTCTTTGCTGTTATCAAGTATAACAGGCTGTGCTGATTTAGGGGGAAATGTAGCAATTGATAGTGCAAGTACATTAAAAAAAATTCACATTGATGATGGGAAGGTTGATGAAAAAATAATAAATAGCATCAATAATATAGGAATTGATGTTATGAAGAATGCTAGTGAAGAAGGTGATAATGTTATAACTTCACCTTTAAGTCTTGCAGTTGTTCTTACTATATTAGCTAATGGTGCAGAGGGTGATACAAAAAAGGAATTAGAGTCAATCATTAACCCATCGAATATTTCAAGGGAGCAGCTAAATGATCAATATTGTTTATTGCTAAATATGCTTAATGATTCGGGCTATGAGGAAAATAATAAAAAAACCACTATGATAAATACTGCAAATTCCTTGTGGACATCAAAGGATTTTTCTTTAAAGGATGATTTTATAAAAAATTGTACTTCGTATTATGATGCAGGAATTTATAATGTTGATTTTCATAATAAGAATACTCTTTCCACAATAAACCAGTGGATAAGTGATAAAACAAGTGGAAAGATTAAAGATTATTTGAAGAATATAAACCCAGGGACTGTAATGTACATATTTAACTCCCTATATTTCAAAGGAAAATGGCAAGATGAATTTTCTAAGAAGAATACAAAGTCCGAGGATTTCTATCTTAAGGATGGAAGTAAGAAAAAAGTAAAGATGATGAATGCTGAAAGACAAATGTCATCCTATGAGGATGATGATATTGTTGCAGGAAATTTAAATTATTATGGATGCAGTATGCAGCTTGTTATACCCAAGGGAGATATAGATAAGTATATAGAAGCCTTAGATTATCAAAAACTTCAGGAAAACCTAAAAAATAGTGAATATGTAAAAACAAAAATAAAACTTCCTAAATTCCAATATGAAGGGGAGTATTCCTATAAGAAGATTCTTCAGAAGCTAGGTGTTAATAAGACCTTTGCTATGGATGATGCGAATTTCAGCTATATTTCAGATGATAAACCGTTATTTGTAAATGACATATCTCAAAAGTGTGTTATAGATGTGGATGAAGAGGGAACAGAAGCGGCAGCACTTACAACTGTACATTTATGTGGAGCAGCTCAGCCTCCGGAAAAAATAATAGAACTTTATGCTGATAGGCCATTTATATATTTTATAAAGCACGGTAGAACAGGGGTCTTGATGTTTGCAGGGGTTGTTTATGAACCTTAGACCACTGAAATATAATAATATATACTTGACTGTTAATTATATATGGTTTAATATTTTGTAGTATGGAAATTGCAATAAGTCTTTTACATTTTAATTCTTTGAAAAGCATTGAAGCTTTGGCTATTCAAAAAATCAAAATGTAGATTTATAAGTGCGTTCTATATAGTTTAATTATGTTTAAGAAAGGAAGAACCCAATGGATACACTAGATCAATTTATAAAGTATGTAAGATTAGATGAGGAAAAAAGGATTATAGTTTCTGTTCAAAATCAATTTGAAGCATATTTACAGGATAATAATACAAGGGTTATGCTAAAGCAAAGCGTACAAAACATATTAAAGGATGATTTTGAATTAATGGAAGTTGGGAAAAATACATGTAGAATCACAGTGAAAAAGGGTACGGAAGATAAAAATTTAGAGTTGATAAGGACTGAGCTTGTAAAAGGACTTGAGATGGCCATGGCATTTTTGAGTCAAATGGGTAGCATGAATAAATAAACTAAATATATTCTTTAAGATTTAATAATTGAGCAAATTACATAATTACTTTCTACAGAAATCATCTACTACATAGTTTTGAAAGCCACAAAGATATGCCATATCTTAAATATTCAAATTAAGGATGATATTCGCATATTAGGCTTAGCCAAGTCAGAGTTATGCAATTTCCTCAATTTATGAATCCCCTAAATAATTTAACTGTTATTTAGGGGATTTTATTATGCAACTTAGCCAAGTTAGAATTATGCAAATTCCTCTATTTATAAAGTTAACGGTATGAATATGGCAGCAAGGACATAAAGGGGTAAAATAATTACTTGAAGCAATCATGAATTTTGTCACTAAATATAGTGACATTACATTAATATCTTTGTGTTGAACGACAGAATAAATATATATATAATTAACTTGACAGAATAGTCTGATTAAAACGCATGTTAAGTTTTGTCACTATTAAATCATGTCAGTAATAAATAAGGAGGAGATTTTATGTCGAAAAGTGCTGCTGAAAGCCTACGAAGTTCGCAGCAAGGTGGAGCAAAGGAAAAAATTCAAGAGTTTGGTAGATTTCTTAGTGGTATGGTTATGCCAAACATAGGTGCATTTATTGCTTGGGGATTGATAACAGCACTATTTATACCTACGGGTTGGACTCCAAATGAGAAGCTAAGTGCTTTAGTAGGTCCTATGATTTTGTATTTGCTACCATTATTAATTGGCTATACTGGTGGGAAATTAGTAGGAGGTACAAGGGGAGGAGTCATTGGAGCAGTGGCAACCATGGGAGTAGTTGTTGGAGTAGATATTCCTATGTTTATAGGGGCTATGATAATGGGACCTGTGGGAGGCTATATAATAAAGAAATTTGATGAGGCTATAGAAGGTAAAGTAGTATCGGGATTTGAAATGTTAGTGAACAATTTTTCTGCAGGAATTATAGGTATGATATTAGCTTTAGTGGCTTATTTAGGAATAGGCCCAGTAGTATTAGGATTAAATAATATATTAAAATCTGGAGTAGCGACAATAGTAAATGCCGGTTTACTACCCCTTTCATCCTTGTTTATTGAACCAGGTAAAATACTATTTCTAAATAATGCAATAAACCATGGCGTGTTAGGCCCCCTAGGCCTACAAGAAGCAAAGGAACTAGGAAAGTCAATATTCTTCCTATTAGAAACAAACCCAGGGCCTGGACTAGGAATATTATTGGCCTATTGGGTATTTAGCAAAGGAATGGTAAAACAATCAGCACCTGGAGCAATTATAATACACTTCTTAGGTGGAATACATGAGATATATTTTCCATACGTTTTAATGAATCCGATATTAGTGTTAGCTGTAATGGCAGGAGGAGCAAGTGGAGTTCTTACCTTTAGCCTTTTTGGAGCAGGGCTTGTTGCAACACCATCACCGGGAAGCATCTTTGCATTGCTGGCGATGACTCCAAAGGGTGGCTTTATAGGTGTAATACTGGGGGTAATAGTATCCACAGCAGTTTCCTTCCTTGTGGCTGCATTCTTCATAAAAAGAAAGAGCAATACTATTGTGGAAGAAGGACTAGAAAGTGCAAAGGAAAGGGTAATGGAATTGAAGGGCAAGAAATTTAAGCAAGGAGTTAAGAAAATTGTATTTGCATGTGATGCAGGTATGGGATCAAGTGCCATGGGGGCATCGACCTTAAGGAAAAAATTAGAAAAAGCTGGGATAGATGTTGAGACAGTCAATAGTGCAATTGATCAGATACCCGGGGATGCAGATATAGTCATTAGTCATAGCAGACTGACTCAAAGGGCAAAGGCCACAGCACCCAATGCTGAACATATTTCAATTGATAACTTTATAGGGAGCCCAGTATATGATGAATTAGTAAAGAGATTATCAAAATAGTAAGTGGATGGGGCTTTATATATTAATTAAAGCAGTGAAGATATAGTTCTTCACTGTTTTAGTTATTTGAGGGGGACTGCATAACTCTAACTTGGCTAAGGCTAATATGGGAATATCATCCTTGAATTATACAATTTACTCATTTATAAAATATTGAAAAATGTCATTAATAAATAATGACAAAGAAAATTATGTTTAACTTGATTTCAAGCTTTTTCCAAGGATATAATGAAACTAAAGAGAATTGCTAATTTACTAATGTCACTAATAAAGATAATCGCTTCAGGCCGATGACCAAAGCCCAATTTCTTCTTTGCCGATTAATTCCAGTCTGCTGTGAACTTGAACTTTTGTTGAAACCTGGAATGTTGTGGAGGTTATATACATGCTGAAGCCAATATCTATAACGAATGAGGGTGAGTAAATGTGACTGAGTTATCATTATCTTCAAGGACAAAAGGAATTCTGGAAATAATTAGTAATGAATGCAACACAATTACTATAAAGGAAATAGCAAAAAGATTAGCCGTTAGTTCTAGAACCATATTAAGGGAAATGCCTTCCGTTGAAAAATGGCTTGAAAGTAATGAATTTCAATTAATAAAGAAACCGAGGGTGGGAATAAAGCTAGTGGCTACATTAGACGATAAAGAAAGATTAAAAAGTTTATTGGAGGATGAATCGGTTGAAAAAACCTTTACGCCAGAGGAAAGACAATCATTGATTATTGGAGAGCTTTTACAAAACAAGGAACCCACAAAGCTGTATTACTTTTCCAGTAGTTTTAAAGTGTCGGAAGGAACCATAAGCCATGATCTTGATAAGGTAGAAGCTTGGTTTGAAAAGTACAAATTGACATTAGTTAGGAAACCAGGACTTGGAGTATATTTAAAGGGTAAGGAAAATACATTTAGAAAAGCTATGATTAATTTACTGTATGAGAATCTGAATGAAGAGCAGATATTAAATGTAATTCGTCAAAATTTGACCCCTGGTAACAAATCAAATGGAAGGATTGAAATTAATACTAAAAATAGGCTAATGAACCTAATAGACAAAGAAATAATAAAGACCATAGAACAAACAATACATGAAGCAGAAGGAGACTTGGAATATAGGCTTACAGATAGTTCTTATGCAGGATTAATTGTTCATCTCGCCCTAGCCATACAGAGAATAAAAAATAATGAAAACATCACAATGAAGGATGAATTTTTAACGGAGCTTAGTGAAAGTCAAGAATATACAACAGCGGAGAAAATAGCATATAAGATAGCTAAATCCTTAAATATAGAGATTCCTAATGATGAAATAGGATATATAACAATGCACCTAAAGGGTTCAAAAATGAGAAATGGAGCATATAAGGGGGATTCTAAGGGTGTTGACGAATTTATAATAGGAAATTTTGAACTAACTAAGCTGGTAAATGAAATGATCAAAATTGCAGAGGAAAAATCAGGCTATTCCTTAAAGGGAAATGAAAATCTTTTAGTCGGATTAGTAAGTCACTTAAGACCTACTATTAATAGGTTAAAGATGAATTTAGATATTAGAAACCCCCTGTTGGAAAAGATAAAGGAAATGTATCCTGGGATATTTAGTATCAGTGCAAAATGTGCAGAGGTTATAAATAAAAGGTTCAATTTAGAGATGCCTGAAGCTGAAATAGGGTTTATTGCCATGCACATAGGGGCGGCAATAGAAAAAGAAAGACGAAGGGTAGAAAAAGACAATAGGATTTATAATGTTGTAGTTGCTTGTACTAGTGGAATTGGTACATCTAAGCTTTTGGCCACAAGATTAAAAAAAGAATTTAATAATTTACAGATTATAGATACCATTTCTACTATTGAAATCAATGAAGAATGGCTTAAAAAAAATGAAGTCGATCTGGTCATTTCAACTGTTTATGTAAAGGAGAAGTCTATCCCAATAGTAAATGTAAATCCAGTTTTATTGAAGAATGATATAAATAGGATAAAAAAAATATTAGAAAAGCTAAATGTATATTCGGTAAAGAATTTATACACTAGTAATCAAAAAAATATTGACTTGATGGATAGGGCCAGTGCTTTGAAGGATTATGGGGAGGGTGTAATTGAAATCTTAAGTAATTTCTTTTTTGAAGAAAGCATACATGCTAATAGCATTAATGAATTAATTAGATGTGTGAGTTCCCTGGTAGGTAAAAATAAGGAAGAAGTAGATATTATTGAAAGGGATTTAAAAGAAAGGGAGAAGCATGGGAGTACCATACTAAATGGAAAAGAACTGATCCTATTACATTGCCGAACCAATGGGGTTAATACCCTTAAGCTTGGGGTGGCCAGATTAAGCCCACAAAAACCAATTTTTTGCATGAATACAAATGGAGATAAGGAAAAAATAGTTACAGCTTTGGTCATGATGACTCCCTTTAATAAAAGCAACAGACACTTAGAAGCCATTAGTGAGATTAGTAGAAATCTGATAGACGATCCCATGTTTATCGATGTTTTAGCTAGGGGAACAAAGAAGGATATATATAATGCAGTAAATGGTGTTTTAAATGGATTTCTTGATTCTAGAATTAAAATGTAGGAGGGGATAGATATGGTGATAAAGCTTGGAATCAGCCATGTACCACTTGCAATAATAAAACAAGGGGGGGCCATGGGAATAGTAATACTCGGAATAGTTTTAATCCTATTAACAGCTTTTATTTTAAAAAGGATAAATACAACTAATAACAAGGCTCACCTTAAAAATACTACTAACAATAAAGAAGCCATGGGAAATAAAGGTGCTGAAAAGCATTCTAATGGAATACTAAGAAAAGAAAACATACTATTAAACTTAGGCAAAATAAAAAAAGCTGATGCTATACAAATGGCGGGTCAACTTTTAATTGATGGGGGATATACAGGACAGGGGTATATACAAGCAATGTTAGAAAGAGAAAAGGTTGTATCAACTTATATTGGGAATGGAGTAGCTATACCCCATGGTGTGGGCTCATCTAAAAATCAGATAAAGCAATCTGGGATTGTAGTTCTCCAATTCCCACAGGGAATAGATTTTGGAGATGGCAATACGGCTTACTTGATTATTGGAATAGCAGGTAAGGGGGATGAACACTTGAAGATACTTTCTAATATTGCAGCATCTTTGGAAAATGAAAAAGTAGTAGAAAAGCTTGTGAACACAAAGAATGTAAATGATATTTATGATATATTTATTAGCAACTAATCTAGAGGAAGGAGTGATGTAGTGATTACTACCATAACTTTGAACCCTGCCATAGATAAAACAATGATAATAGACAATTTTCAAGCTGGAAAAGTAAATAGGGAGTTAAGCCTAAGAATAGATGCTGCAGGAAAGGGAATAAATGTATCAAAGGTCATACAAAAACTTGGTGGGAAAAGCCAAGCTATGGGAATACTTGCTGGCAATACAGGAGAATTTATAAAAAATGAATTAGATAGAATGAAAATCGAATATGATTTTATGATGATAGAGGGACAAACCAGGACGAATACAAAGATAGTAGATAGAGAAAATAATTTAGTCACCGATATAAATGAAAACGGGCCATGGGTTTCCCATGAGGATTTAAAGAAATTTGAAAAGAATATTATGGATGGACTATCTAAAGGGTCTATAGCAGTATTTTCTGGAAGTGTACCTAGAAATGTAGATAAAAAAATATACACTCGCTTAATTAATGGAGCCAAGGCTAAGGGTGCAAAAACCATTTTGGATGCCGATGGAGAGCTGTTGATAGAAGGATTGAAGGCAGGCCCTTATCTTGTAAAACCTAATATACACGAGTTAGAAAAAATATTTTCTATAAAGATAGAAAGTACAGAAGAGATTATAAGATATGGAAAGAAAATTTTAGAATATGGTGTAGATTATGTAGTTGTTTCCCGTGGAGAAGAGGGCTCAGTTTTGATAAGTAATAATGAAATTGCCATAGTAAAGGGTATAAAAGTTGAAGCAAAGAGTACGGTGGGGGCAGGAGATTCATTGGTGGCTGCCATATCATTATCAATTAGTAGGGGGTATACTTTGGAAGATACGATAAAATTAGCTGTTGCCACAAGCATAGCCAGTGTCATGACCGATGGAACACAATCAGGGAGTATGGATACCATTAATGAATTAATAGAAAAAGTAGAGTTTAAATTAGTTGATAGGGGGATGATTAAAGATGAAAACTAGAGCAGTAAGAATGTATGGGAAAGATGACTTAAGATTAGAAGAATTTGAGCTTCCAGAAATAAAGGATGATGAGATTCTAGTCACAATTGTTTCAAACAGTATTTGTATGTCTACCTACAAAGCGGCGAAACAAGGAGCAATGCATAAAAGAGTACCTGAAGACGTTGCGATTAATCCAATAATAACGGGGCATGAGTTTTCCGGTGAAATTATAAAGGTTGGGGATAAATGGAAGAATAAATTTAAAGCAGGAAATAAATATGCCCTTCAGCCAGCATTGAATTACAAAGGCAGTCCATATTCACCGGGATATTCCTATAAGTTTTTTGGAGGTAATGCGACCTATGCAATTATTCCCCAGGAGGTTATGGAGCTTGGATGTTTAATCAATTATGGTGGAGAAGGCTTTTTTGAAGCATCTTTAGCTGAGCCCATGTCATGCATAATAGGTGGTTTCCATTCAAATTATCATACCAAAAGCGGAGTATATAAGCATGAAATGGGAATAACCCCCAAGGGTAAAATGGCAATACTAGGAGGAGCAGGGCCCATGGGCCTTGGAGCAATAGATTATATTATTCATTGTGAAAGAAAACCAAAGCTTTTAGTTATAACTGATATTGATGACAAAAGGCTGGAAAGGGCTCAAAGTATACTTACTATAGAAGAAGCAGAAAAAAATGGTGTGGAGTTAAAATATGTTAACACAAAGAATTTTGAAAATCCCGATGAATATCTAATGTCCCTTACGGATAATAAAGGATTTGATGATGTATATGTCTATGCCCCCATTGAAGTTCTTGCAGAGCAAGGGGATAAAATATTAGGTAAGGATGGATGCTTGAACTTTTTTGCTGGCCCTACTAATAAGCAGTTTTCAGCAAAGGTAAATTATTATGATGTTCATTATTCAGCGACCCATATAATAGGTTCTACTGGGGGGAATACAGAGGATTTAATTGAGTCGTTAGAAATGACAAGCAAGGGACTAATCAACCCTGCAGTAATGGTCACCCATGTGGGGGGGTTAAATAGTGCAGGGGAAACCATACTAAATTTACCTAATATTCCTGGTGGAAAGAAACTTATTTACACCAATATAGATATGGAATTAACTGCCATAGAAGATTTTGAAAAAAAGGGAAAAACCGATAAGTTTTTTGCAAAATTAGCTGAAATAACTAGTAGATATAATGGATTATGGTCCTTAGAAGCTGAAAAGTATTTATTAGAAAATAAATAGAAGATAAAATATTGAAGGGAGCCGGATATGTATAAGGTAGAAGTAATATTGACCAATGAAACTGGACTTCATGCAAGGCCAGCTAGTTTGTTGGTAAAGGAAGCATCAAAATATGTATCGGAAATAAAGCTGATAAAAGCTGATAGGGAATATAATGCAAAGAGTATAATGGGCATTTTATCTATGGGAGCTAATAAAGGTACGAAATTGACCATTGCCGCAGAGGGAAGGGATGAAAAGGCAGCAGTTATGGGCTTAAAGGCTTTAGTTGACAGGGGTTTTTCCGAATAGATAGGCGGAGAGTATAAAAATCTCAAAAAATAAAATAAAAACTTATGTTAAAAAAGAAGCTTGATAATAAATCATAGCTTCTTTTTTATCCATTTCTTAAAGGGGCAGGTATTGAATAATTTACTTAATATAAAGTAAGTAAAATTTTCAATACCTGACCAATATATATAGTTAATTAGAACCTAAAAGCTTGTTCAATAATCCCGTTGAATTTAGCAAGATTAAAAAGATAGCAGCAGGAGCTAAAAACTTGATTATGAAGCTATAAAGACCCTTGGCCCTTAATTTATAAAGACCTTGGCTAGTAATTTCTTTAATAGTATTTTCAGTACCCCATACCCATCCTACAAAGATACTGATCAGTAATCCGCCTATTGGTAGGAAGATATTTGAAGTTATAAAATCAAATAGACCAAAGAAAGTTTTTCCAAATATAGTGACATTACTCCATGGGCCAAAGGACATTATGCTAAGTAATGATACTAAGAATATTGCTGAAGATACAAGGATTGTAGCCTTTTTTCTTTTAAGACCAAATTCCTCTATTGCAAAGGACACAACTACTTCTAAAAGGGAAATAGTAGATGTTATAGCAGCAATTCCTATAAGGGAGAAGAATAAAAATCCAAAAATATTCCCAAAGGGCATTTCACTAAATACTGCTGGCAATGTAACAAAGATTAGTCCTGCTCCTTTTGTCGGCTCCAGACCATATGCAAATACTGCTGGGAAGATAACTAAACCAGCCATTAAGGCAATAACGGTATCAGCTATGGTAACCTGAATTGCTAATTTAACTATATCTTCTTTTCTATCAATATAACTCCCATAGGTCAGTATAATACCCATGCCTAAGCTTAATGTAAAGAAGGAATGGCCAAGGGCCTCTAGAACTCCCTTTGTAGTCAACTGTGAGAAATCAGGCTTGAAAAGGAACTCAACCCCCTTTGAAGCTCCATCTAAAGTCAAAGATCTAAACATTAATAGTATTAGAATACCAAATAAAACCGGCATTAATATCTTACAATATTTCTCCACACCGTTTTTTATTCCAGATATCACCACAAGTGCGGTTAGTACAATTACTACAAAGGTACAGATTATAGATTCCGTAGAGTTTCCAATGATTCCTTCAAAATAAGCACCTAAATTAGCAGGAGCTACGGATACTATTTTTCCCGTTGCCGCTCTACCTATGTAGGATAATATCCATCCTGCAATCATTGCATAATATGAAAGTATTATAAAAGCAGTTAATGTAGCTAAGTAGCCCGATAAAAACCATGGTTTTTTAGGTTCTATTTTTTTAAATGAACCAACAGCATTTGCTTGGGTTTTCCTACCTAATACAAATTCAGATATCATTACAGGTAAACCTATTAAAGCTATACAAACTAAATAAACTAAAATAAAAGCTGCTCCTCCGTTTTTCCCAGTAATATAAGGGAATTTCCATATATTACCTAGACCGATGGCAGAACCCGCTGCAGCTGCCAGTATACCTAATTTTGATCCAAAATTATCTCTTTTCATTTTTGTCATCCTTTCAAGTCATATTTGTATAAAAAATTCATATCTTAATCAACAATGCCCATTCTCTAGACTAAAAATAAAAAATCCTTCATCTCTATAGATATTCAATAAATACCTATAGGGACGAAGGATTATAATCTCCGTGGTACCACCCTATTTTACAATAATAATAATTGCATCTTTATTCAGGTCGAAATAAAGTCTAATTGACTTCATATGAACCATAGCCATATATTGGTGGCAGCCATCCTTATTTACTGGGTATTCCTTTCAATTCGGCAACTCAGGAGGGATCATTATATACTTACCTTAACACTAACTTTCAGCAAATGTTAGTTCTCTGTAGTCAAAGTATCAGCATTTTTCTCTCCGTCTTTGTTTTAAAAATATGAATTTTGAAGACAAGTATTATTATACGAATATTATTATAATATGTCAATAAAAAATTTTCTAAATTTTTAAAAGAAAATAAATTGAATTTCATCTAAAGTTAAAGTAAAAAAATGTCGATATTATACTGTCTATGTTTTTGCTGTTTTTTGGAATAAAGGGTGTATATATGAAATAAAGGGGGAGGTTTCTAGTGAAATTGAGGAAATCTAAGTCAAGTATTAGAAATAAGATTTTTCTTAATTCAATTGCACTAAGTATCGTATTAACAATTATACTGATGATTATTTCAAACTATACTATCAATGAGATTAAAGGACATGTAACCCAAGGAGTGGATACCCTACTGAGAGACGAATTTGATAGGTTGATTAAACTGGAAGTTGAAACTGCGGTGGGGATTCTTAAAGGCATCAATAATAAGGTGCAAAAGGGTGAAATCACACTAGAAGAGGGAAAAAAATTAGGTGCCGATTTGCTTAGGGATATAAGGTATGGAGACGATGGCAATGGATATTTTTGGGCGGATACATCAAAGGGAGATAATATAGTCCTATTAGGGAAAAAGGATGTAGAGGGTAAGAATAGAATTAATCTACAGGATTCAAAGGGACTTTATCTCTTAAAAGCGGTTATTTCCAAGGGAATGGAGCCCGGGGGAGGATACACAGACTACTGGTTTCCAAGACCCGGGGAAACGGAACCCCTACCTAAAAGATGTTATACTTTGTATTTCGAGCCATTTGATTGGGTAATCGGAACGGGAGCCTACATAGATGATATAGAATATGTAGTTGATGATTATGAACAAGGGTTAGAGAAATATAAGGGACATAGTATAATTATTATGCTTATTTGGGCAGGTATATGTTTGGCAATAATAGGAGTGGTAGCCATGCTGGTAGGCAGAAAGATATCAAGACCTATTATAAGGCTGACAAGCTTAATTGACAAAACCACTAAACTGGATTTAGTATATGATGAATCCTACGAAGTATTGCTAAAGAATAATGATGAAACAGGTTTAATGGCTAATCAAGTATTTGACATGAGAAAAGTATTAAGAGAAATGGCAGGAAGTATTAAGGGACAGTCAAATGATATACTTAATAATTCTCAATTTTTATCACAAAATACAAATGAAACAGCATTATCTATTGATGAGGTTGCCAAGGCTGTGGAAGAACTAGCTGATGGAGCTACAAATCAAGCTTCGGAAGCCAATGAAGGTACAATGAAATTAGAGTCGTTAAATGAAAAAATTGATGAATTAATTCAAAGTGCAAATCTAATAAATAAATATACAAATGATACAAATGAAGTCAACCATAGATCATTATCCACTATGAAGGAATTACAGCATAATTTTAAAGCAAATAATGAAATGGTTCATCAAGTAAATGAAAATATAAATAGTCTTTCAGAAAAGTCCAGTTATATAGGACAAATTGTTGGAGTCATAAAGTCAATAGCGGAACAAACAAATTTATTGGCGCTTAATGCCGCTATTGAGGCTGCCAGAGCCGGAGACGCAGGTAAGGGCTTTGCAGTTGTAGCCGAAGAGGTTAGAAAGTTGGCGGAAGAAACAGGAAGCTCCACTCAGAAAATCGAGAGTATTACTACTGAAATAGAGCATGAAATAGAAAAAGTAAATCATACTATGGATGAAACAAAGGTGGTTGTACAAAATGCCGATAAAGCAGCCATGGAAGTAGAAAAAGTTTTTGAAGAAACCACAGAATCCATTGAAAAAATTACACAGCAGTTAGAGAGATTAACCAATAACATTGATATCGTAAGCAAATATAAAGAAGAAGTTACTTTTTCAATAGAAAATATTACTTCTGTAATACAACAATCTTCAGCATCTACAGAAGAGGTATCAGCTTCTGTGGAAGAGCAAACAGCTACTATTGCTGAAATTGCTAGTATGGCTGAAAAATTAAAAGTCATAGCTCGTGATTTAGAAGATAAAGTTAACATCTTTAGTATCTAATATAATAAAAAAATCCAGTATATCATGATGATATTCTGGATTTTTTTATTTAAGAAAGCTATATGTAAAGGATTTATTGGGATTTCCATAAGGAGATAATAAGTTTGTTATATTTAGGCTCATTAGTGAAATACTAATAAAAACTATCTCGGAGGAATAATTAGTGAATAAGGAAGTCATTTCTGATAAACAAGGTATAGCTGCTATAGTGCTATATATGTCTGGAACTTCATCAATGCTAGTATTTGGCACGGTAGCCGAAAAGGATATCTGGGTAGCTACTATTTTGGCTATACTTATGACACTATGTATTGTATTAGTATTTTGCCATATGCATTCTATGTTCCCGGGGAAAAACTTATTTGATATTTGTGATATATGCTTTGGTAGATTTATAGGCAAAGGAATTATTATACTATATGTTTGGTTCGCACTTCACAGTGGAACCTTGGTTGGAATGAATATCTATCAATTTATTACAGAGACCATTCTTCCTGCAACCCCTAACACAGCGGTATTTATTCTTCTATTGTTCCTTTGTTCTTGGATTGTCAAGAAAGGAATAGAGGTGATAGGAAGATGGTCAGAGTTCATGATCATTCCCTTTATTATTTTGGTATTTACTGTAATATTATTTTTTATTCCCGACATGGACATTAATAACATTCGGCCAGTACTAAGTAAAGGCATGAAGCCCATTTTAGAGGGAGCCTTTGCTGTTTTTTCATTTCCCTTTGGAGAAATTGTAATATTTACTATAATTTTTTCAGATTTTAAGTCAAATAAATCTCCGTATAGGATATATATAGGAGGGTTATTTATTGCAGGAATTGTTGTATTTATTACGTCTTTAGGTACTATTTTATACATAGGAATAAATTCTGCTTCAGAGCCCTATTATCCTATATATGAAGCTGTGAAAAGAATAGATGTGGGATTTATACTACAAAATCTTGAACCGGCAGTTGCTGTAACCTTTGTATTGGGAGGATTTTTGAAGGTTAGTATATATCTATTGGCTACTTGCAAAGGAGTTGTCAGTATATTTAAGTTAAAGGACTACAGATTTATAGTAATACCAATAGTTTTAATAATGCTTAATATGTCGTACTTTGTACATTTAAATAGAGTTGACTATAATAAATGGAATTTTGAAATATTCCCATACTATGCCTTTCTTTTTGAAATGATTTTACCTATTATTATATGGATTACAGCCCAAATAAAATTTAAGAAATTTAAATATAAAAAATCTATTTAAGCTATAGGATTTATACATGTAGGGAATTTTCATGGTCACAAATCTTAAAGAAGGATTTTTGAGTTTTCCATAGAATAGGTTGGTTATAGAGGATTTAGGTTCAATTTTGGACTGTGCATAATTATTAAGCTTATTAGTGATGATCAAGATTTTTTGACTACGGGAGGAATAAAAGTGCTATATGAAAAAAATACTATTTATATTTTAGGTACGGCTAAGATAGGTAAAAACGATCCTATTTCGGCTATGTATAATATTTTTTTCTTAGGTATTATTATAGAGAGAGGAAGCGGTAAAATAGTAGACTCAACTTGTAATATGGTGAGGGATGTTACCACTGATTTCATTAGGTCTATTCTTATAGGATATAATCTTGTAGATGATATAGAGATGATCATAGATGAAATAAAAGATAGATTCTATGGAATGGCTCAGAAAGCAGTGATTGCCTCCATAAAGGATGCTCGAAATAAATACATGATGATAAAAAATAATTGAAGCATACTATAAAATAAAGTATAATAAAATTACAGTATAGGGATTTTAGTATAGACTTTAACTTATATTATAAAAATCCTATATACAGAGTTCTAAGTAAATCTGAGTTTATGTATGTGCAAATACTCAGTGTTTCTGGGAGTTTTGGATATGTATAAATTAAAGTTTTGACTTGAATCTCTATAAATATATCTCCATGAAAATTTCATATTAAGTTTTGTTTATTAGTATATAGATTAGCCTCTATATATAATTGTAGATAAGACCCAGTTAAACCCCATAGTTTAGCTGGGTTTTTTGTATTCTGACATGAGGAGTTGAAATGATATGAATCAAAACTATTTTATTGATATTGAAAATATAATTAGAAAAAATTTGGAAAAAAGAGGTATGGATAAAATTAATCTATTGGGTGAATTTGAAAATGCCGTAAAGGATATTTATAATGGTTCTACTGTGTTAATAGTTACTGGTTTTGTGATTAGGAGCAGTCTTACGGGTGAAACAGATGGCCCTATTGGAGCAATATCCTTGGCCAGTGCATTGGAGAAGCTAGGTAAAAAGGTAGTGCTTGTAACTGATAAATATTCTAGGGATATGCTATATAATTGCTGTATTGTAAAGGATGTTAAGGCTTCTATAGAAGTGGTTCCACATTATAATACAGACAAGTTTTGTAATGAACTATTAGAAAAATATCAGCCATCTCATATAGTTGCCATAGAAAGACCAGGAAGAGCAAAGGATGGTCACTGCTATTCCATGAGGGGAGAAGACCTTAGTGATTTGGTACCAGATACAGACATATTATTTATAAAATCAAAGGAGCAAGGGATAGTTTCATTGGCTGTTGGAGATGGGGGTAATGAAGTAGGCATGGGAAAGGTATCCTCATTTGTGATAGACTCAGTAAATAAGGGTGAGCAAATATGTGCAGCCATTAGCACCGATTATCTAATTGTAGCCGGAGTATCTAATTGGGGTGGCCATGCTTTGGCTGCAGCTCTTTCCATAATTTCTGGAACCATGCTATTACATGATTCTAAAATAGAAAAAAGATTATTAGAAGTGATGATAGAAGCAGGAGCGGTTGATGGATGTACCAAAAAGGGGACATTAACCGTAGATGGATTAAGCTTAGAAGATAATATAGAAATTCTTGAAAATTTAAGAAGCATAGTAGATATTTTACTAAATACAGTAGAAGAAAATTACATTTATATGAAATGTACTTAAAAAATAGACTTTATTATTTGAGGAAATTGCACAACTCTTACTTGAGGAAATTGCATAACTCTGACTTGGCAGAATTGCATAATATATATGGCTTTTATAGAAAGTAATTATACAATTTCCTCATTTAATACATACACCCAGATTATTCATAATAGGGGAACTCTAAATATTTTCAAATTTGTTATGGGTAATCTGGGTTAAGATTAATGGGTTTAATGAATTTGGTAACTTGAATAGCTTGTACATCCATAGGATAATATTTCGAAAATCATATCATTAGTTAGATTTATTTCTAAATCATTGGCATAGGTCCTTATCAATATACTTTGTGTAGTCATAGGTATGTTTTCTCTCTTTAGCTTATCAACATAATTTAATATTAGAACAATCTTATTTTGAAATGTGCTTAAAGTCATAAAAGCCCTCCTCTTAAATATTTAGCCTAGATTATTTATAGAGCAATAATATAAATAAAAGCAGCTTAAGAATTTTTATAGGTGTTATTGGTTTATATTCTTTTTATAACTATATATAATATAATTCGATAATATGCATAAATTTAGGGTACTTATTTATGTAGCAATATATGGGCCTATTCCAATATTATGTATAATGCCTATGGAGTAGTGATTTTACAGCTTTATAGATTTTAGTCAAAATTTCAATCATTTTTGAGTTTTCTATAAAAAGCAGATATTGTGACTATTAATTATAGACATAGGAGAAAATATAATATAGGGTTTTCATAGATGTTTTAATTTATACTATGTGAATCATATATATTGAGTTGTATTGAAATTCGCCTTAAAAAAATGTATAATTATATGAAATCGGTAACATGTTTTCTAGAATATAATTATTTTAGCTTTTAAACCTTTGAGGAGGACTAAAATGGCTGTTACAATTAATGATATAGCAAAGGTTGCAGGTGTATCAAGGACAACTGTATCAAGGGTTTTAAATGATTCAGGATATGTTAAGGACGAAACTAGAGAGAAAATTTTAAAAGCTATAAAGGAATTAAATTATACACCTAGTGCCATAGCAAGAAGTTTATCTACAAATAGGACGAATACTATAGGTGTCATAGTTCCTGAGATAAATAATCCCTTTTTTGGAGAGATAATAAAGGGTATCAGCCAAGAGGCAGATGAGCATAATTTGAATTTAATTCTCTTCAATACTGACGATAGCAGGAAAAAGGAACTAAAAGCCCTTAAGCTTCTTAAGGAACAAAGAATACAAGGGGTCATTATTACTCCAACATATCCCGAGGACGAGTTTAATAGGGAATATCTAAACACCCTAGAAAATCTAGGTATTCCAGTGGTTTTGATAGATGGACATGTTGAATGCTTTAATTTTAGTGGAGTGTTTATAGATCATATTAAAGGAGCCTATGATGGAACTAATGCTTTAATACAAGAAGGTCACAAGAAAATAGGAATAATAACAGGATGTATGAATTCTAGACCAGCTAAGGATAGATTAACGGGTTACAAAAAAGCATTAGTTATGAATAAGATTCCAGTAAATGAGAAATATATTTTTTATGGTGACTATAAACACGAAAGTGCTTATGATATTACAAAAAATATAATAGCAATGGAAGATAGACCTACTGCTATTTTTGTCATGAGCAATATGATGATTTTAGGATGTATGAAGGCACTGTATGAAGAAAAAATTAGTGTTCCAGAGGAGATTGCAATTATAGGTTTTGATAAGATAGAGGCATTAAATATAGTTGGAATGAATATAAGCTTTATAAATGGACCTACCATAGAGATGGGTAGAACGGGAATGAAGCTGTTAATTGATAATTTGCAAAGTAAAGATGGTAATAAAAAAATAAAAAGAATTACTCTTTTACCTAAAATTGTTTTAAAGGGATCAGAGAAGTATATAAAAAAGTAAATGTGAATAATCTATATAAGACCCATTTATAAATTAAAGTCTAAAAAATTTATTGGGACTTCTACAGTATAATATTCACATTTAAGATTAAATTTCGTGGAACCGTTCACATATGTATGGGAATTAATTATTTATAAATATAAAGGAGAGGATAATAATGGAAATACAAAACTATATCGATCATACTTTATTGAAGCCAGGATCAGAGGAGGAACAAATAAGAAAGGTGTGTGCTGAAGCTAGGGAATATGGATTTGCTTCAGTGTGCGTAAACCCATATTATGCTGGGTTGGTTAGAAAAGAATTAGAGGGAACTAATGTAAAGACCTGTGTAGTTGTAGGATTCCCATTAGGGGCTACTACAAAGGAAGTAAAAGCATTTGAGACAAATCAAGTAATTGAAAATGGGGCACAGGAAGTAGATATGGTAATCAATATCGGAGCATTGAAATCTAAAAAATATGGGGATGTTAAAGAGGATGTTGAAGCAGTAGTTAAAGCAGCAAATGGAAGGGCCTTGGTTAAGGTTATAATAGAAACCTGCCTTCTAACTGAGGAAGAAAAAGTAAAGGCATGTGAAATTTCAAAGGAAGCCGGTGCAGATTTTGTAAAAACTTCAACAGGATTTTCTACAGGAGGAGCAACTGTGGAAGATGTAAAATTAATGAGAAAAACAGTAGGGCCAGATATGGGCGTTAAGGCTTCAGGTGGTGTTAGAACAAAAGAAGATGCTGATGCAGTTATAGCTGCTGGAGCAACTAGGATAGGTGCAAGTGCTTCTATAGCTATTGTGGAGGGAACCAAAAATTCAAATTCAGGATATTAGATTATAGACATGGGGAGGAGTAATTATGGATAAGAAATTGCTTATAAAAAAGGCTTTTGAAGCTAAAAAGAAAGCATATACCCCATATTCTGGGTTTAATGTTGGGGCTGCACTTTTGACCAACAGTGGGAAAATATATACAGGATGTAATATAGAATGTGCTTCATATACGCCAACTATTTGTGCAGAAAGAACAGCCATAGCTAAAGCTGTTTCTGAAGGTGAAAGGGAAATCATAGCCATAGCTATAACGGGAGATTCAGAGTGGACATATCCATGTGGTGTTTGTAGGCAAGTAATAAGAGAATTTGGGAAGGATGCCACAATAATTATTGCTAAATCTGAAGACGAATATAGAGAATATACTCTTAAAGAGCTATTACCCCATAGCTTTGGACCGGAAGATTTAAAATAGATGTAGTACAGTGAGGTGATAAACGTGAGAATGTATGATTTGATAATGAAGAAAAGAAATGGAGAAGAACTTACGACAGAAGAGATTAATTTTTTTGTTGAAGGATATACAAAGACTGAAATTCCAGATTACCAAGTTTCTGCCCTTATGATGGCAATCTACTTTCAGAAAATGAATAAAAGGGAAACCGCAGATTTAACTAAAGCAATGGTAGAGAGTGGAGAGGTTATTAACCTATCAGAAATTAATGGGATTAAAGTTGATAAGCATAGCACTGGTGGCGTTGGTGATACAACTACTTTAATACTTGGGCCTATAGTAGCAGCGGCAGGAGTACCTGTGGCAAAAATGTCGGGTAGAGGATTAGGGCATACCGGTGGAACTATAGATAAATTGGAGTCATTTAAAGGTTTTTCAGTAGATATGCCTATTGAAAAGTTTACTGAAAATGTTAATAGTATAAAAATAGCTATTGGAGGACAAACAGCAAATTTGGCTCCTGCCGATAAAAAATTATATGCTCTTCGTGATGTAACAGCAACTGTTGACAATATATCGCTAATAGCTGGCAGTATTATGAGTAAAAAAATTGCTTCAGGTGCAGATGCTATTGTATTAGATGTTAAAACAGGTAGCGGAGCATTTATGAAGGATGAGGATAGTTCCTTTGAACTCGCCAAGGAAATGGTAGATATAGGAAATAATGTAGGAAGAAATACTATAGCGGTAATTACGGATATGGACCAACCATTAGGCTATGCTGTTGGAAATGCATTAGAAGTCAAGGAAGCAATTGATACATTAAAAGGAGAGGGGCCACAGGACTTAACTGAACTTTGTTTAACCCTAGGAGCCCATATGCTTGTTTTAGGTGAAAAAGCTGAAAATTTTGAAGAAGCTAGAAAAATACTTGAAGACATCATTCGCTCAGGGAAGGGACTTGAAAAATTAAAAGAGCTTGTTAAGGCCCAAGGTGGAGACCCATCCTTTGTTGATGATCCGGCATTATTTCAAAAGGCAAAGATAATAGAGTCTGTTGCTGTTTCACAGGCAGGTTTTGTTAAAGGAATAAAGGCAGACGATATTGGGAAAGCGGCCCTTGTATTGGGTGCAGGCCGTGAAACCAAAGAAAGTGAAATAGATTTAGCAGTTGGAATTGTTCTTCATAAAAAAATAGGAGATTCTATCAAAGCCGGTGAATCCATAGCAACTATTTATGCCAACGATGCTGAGAAACAAAAGGCAGCTACTAAAATGATTATAGATGCCTATGAAATTACTGAGGTTGAAGTTAAAGCGAAATCATTGATTAAAGGCATTGTCACTAAGGACGGAATAGAAAGATTTTAATAAATATCAATTATGATAACAGTATCTATTTAAGGTACTGTTTTTTCTATATTACTCAAGATTATTACAAGAATTTTTTTGAATGTTTTCATATACAATTTATGGTAATATTATCAAAGGGGTCAGACCAGCTAGTAAAAATCTCTTGACTGTTACTAGCTGGTCTGACCCTTATGTCAATTTTTGAAGCCCTAACCTTATCTTTATGATAGGTTATTGGTTTAATATGTAATAAATTACATATTAATTAATAGATTATAATTTGTACTAGTTATGAAAATAAAAGAAAAAAATGTAAAAATAAATTGAATATAATAAGAAAATGTAGTAATATAAATGTATAATTGGAATAAATAGACAAACAACTCGTTTGTATTTGAGTGTTACTAGATGGGAGGAGCTTAGTTGTCAAAAATACATTTAATAATAGCAGACAAAGACGAAGCCTATGTGGATAGTCTTTCCGATTACCTAATTAGTAAGCATTCAAATAGATTTCAAGTTAATGCCTTCACCAAGAGAGAATATCTTTCGGAATATATTTCCCAGAATAAAGGAAAGGCTGATATTCTCTTACTATGTTCGGAATGGTATACAGGTTGTGATTTTATGGATGAGGTTAACACTACAATCATATTATCTGGAGGAATGTTAACCAATGAAGTAATGGATTGTGAGGTAATTAACAAATATCAAAGAGGCGATAAGCTTGTAGGTAGTATATTAAATTGTTTTGCTGAAGTTAATCCCAATAAATATTACATTTCAGATAAGGATAAAAAAACAAAGATGATTGCCGTTTATTCTCCTTTAGGGGGAGTAGGGAAAACATCCATTGCCCTAGGCGCTAGTATCAAATCCGCTGAAGATGGTAAAGCCGTGTTCTATTTGAACTTAGAGAATATACAGTCCACATCAAATTTTTTTGATTGTAAGAATAGTCAAAGTATTTCAAATTTGATATATTACATCAAAGAAAATAAAAAAAATATTGCATTAAAGATTGAGGGAATCAGATGTGTAGATTCTATGTATAATATTCATTATTTTTCGCCACCGGATAGCTGTGTTGATTTGAATGAGATGAGCATAGATGAAATGCAATACTTGCTTAATAAATTAAGATTATCCAAGGATTATGATGAAATCTACATTGATATGTCGTCAAATCTAGATGAAAAGAATATTTCCATATTAAATTCCAGTGATCAAATCATATTAGTAATTGATCAAGATGATATGTCTATGGTCAAAATAAATAGGTTCCTAACTGAACTTAAATTGCTTTCAAAAAGAAATGATATGAACATACTTAGCAAAATCATACTAGTCCTAAATAAATATAATGAAAATGAATACATAAATATAAAATCTGGAGAGTTAGATGGAATGACTGTTTCTGTAAAAATACCATATATATTTAAGCCCATCAGTACCTATGAAGGTAATTATAGGAAAGATATGAAAGTAGAATTTAAAAATGCTATTGCTAAGATTTTAAAAGTAATTGAATAAAGGAGATTTTCTAAGGATATGGACAAGAAGGACAAGCTCATAGAACAAATCAAGAAGATGGTTAGTGATAGTATTGATTTCAAGACAGATCCCACTGATGAAGATATACGGAATATTATTACTGAAATAGTATTTGAAAAGGCCAAACAGTGTTATTTGACCATAACGGAAAAGCAAGAAATTATTAGAATAATATTCAATTCTATGCGTAGGTTAGATATACTGCAACCCTTAATGGATGATAAAGATATTACTGAAATTATGATAAATGGTACTGAAAATATTTTTGTAGAGAAATATGGAAGAATTAAAAAGCTAGATGTCTCCTTTCAAAACCAAGAAAAGCTAGAAAATGTTATACAATCCATAATTTCGAAGGTTAATAGAGCCATAAACGAGGCATCACCTACGGCTGACGCTAGATTAGCCGATGGATCAAGGGTGAGTGCGGTATTACCACCAATCGCTTTAAATGGGCCCATACTGACAATAAGAAAATTTCCTGAAAAACCTATGACTATAGAACAGCTTATAAAATATGATTCATTAAATAGTCAAACAGCAGATGTGCTACAGCGAATGGTTGAGTCGAGGTACAATATTTTTATTTGTGGAGGAACGGGATCTGGAAAGACCACTTTTTTAAATGCTTTATCCAATTTTATACCTAAGGATGAGAGAATTATAACTATAGAAGATTCTGCAGAATTGCAAATAGTAAATGTACCCAATATAGTAAGGCTTGAGACACGGGATCGTAATACCGAGGGAAAAGGAGAAATAACCATAAGGGATTTAATTAAGACTTCATTAAGAATGAGACCAGACAGGATAATTGTAGGAGAAGTTCGTGGTTCAGAAGCCCTTGATATGCTCCAAGCCATGAATACGGGACATGATGGCTCCCTTTCCACTGGACATGCTAACTCCTGCGAAGATATGATGAGTAGATTAGAAACTATGGTTCTAAGTGGTGCAGCCATGCCAATAGATGCGATTAGACAACAAATCACATCTGCCATTGATGTAATTATACATTTAGGTAGATTAAGGGATAAAACAAGAAGAGTTCTGGAAATAGATGAGGTCTTAGGGTATAGGGATGGTGAAATACAATTAAATCCATTATTTCAATTCATGGAAGATGGAGAAAATGATGATAAAAAGATAATTGGAGAGCTGAGAAGGACAGAAAATGAAATGAAAAACACACTAAAATTCAAAATGGCCGGTATTTTTGAAGAGGTATGAGGTGAAAAGGATGCTAATAATTTTCATTGTATTTGGAGCATCTTTACTAGCTTTAGGGGTGTTCCTATTTATTGAGAAAACTAAAGCCCACGAATTTATTAAGGAGAAAAAAGTTAAGTGTAGGGATAAATATCTTATTGATTATGATATTTATATTATGGCTAAGAAAGAAAAAGCATTATATATACTGATTGCTTCCCTTGTAATTTACATAGTAGCATTTATATTCTATAGAAGTTATATTATTTCTACTTTAGTAATGCCACTAGCTTTTTTGTATCCAAAGCTTAAAACCAAAGAAATTATTAAGAAAAGAAAAAATGAACTTAGTATGCAATTTAAGGAGGCATTATACGCCCTATCATCATCCTTATCAGCAGGTAAATCAATTGAAATGGCCTTTAGGGATGCCTTAAATGACCTTTTTATACTTTATCCTAGTCCTGACACATACATAATTAATGAATTTCAGTACATTATTAGGAAATTGGATATGAATGAAACCGTAGAGGCCGCACTTTCTAATTTTGCTCAGAGGGCACATTTAGAGGATGTAAATAATTTTGTTGATGTTCTAAAAACATCTAAAAGAGGTGGTGGGAATATGGTAGAAGTTATAAAAAACACTTCAAATGTAATTGCAGATAAAATATATATTAAACATGATATTGATACTATGCTGGCCCAGAAAAGATTTGAACAAAAGCTACTAAATATAATGCCTATAGCTTTAATTCTAATGTTATCCTATAGTTCCAAAGACTATATGCAGCCTGTATTTGAAACTACTCTTGGAAGGATTATGATGACTGTTTCAGTAGTTCTTCTGGGGATAGCTTATATAATATCTAAGAAGATAATGAATATCGAGGTGTAATATATGATTTTTTTATTTGTGGCTTCATTAATAATTTTTATTGCCCTATATGTGTTATCAAAGGGTAAATATGATGATTATATTGGGCCAGTAGATAAAAAAGAATATCCACTAAAGAGCTTTATACCCCTGGGGCTATATATTATGGATTCTGTTAGATACACATACAATACCAGGTATGACAGGGATCTTTATATAAAGCTCAAAGACTTATATGGGGCTAAAAATGCGAAATATTATTTAGAAATCCATTGGGGGAATAAGATAGGATATTTACTAGTTGTATTGTTATTGATTGGACTATTTGGTATAGGAATAGGAGAATTTAATTCAGGTTTTATTTTAATAAGTATTTCTATACTTGGGGCTGTTACCTATGGACCCGATAGAGATGTGAAGGAAAAATTAAAGATAAGGTATAGGATGATACGTATTGATTTTCCAGATTTTATAAATAAGTTAACTCTTTTAGTCGATGCTGGGATGACCGTACAAAGAAGCTTAGAAAAAATTGTTACCGATAATAAAAGTAATAGACCCTTATATGATGAGTTAGAAACGGTATGGTTAGATATTAAGGGTGGTAAGGCTGAGTCTGAAGCATACGAAGACTTTGCTAGAAGGTGCAAGACTCCAGAAATATCTAAATTTATTTCCGTTGTTTTACAAAATTTGAGGAAGGGAAATGCCGAGTTGGTTGCTATACTTAGAGTTCAAGGTAGGGAATGCTGGGAGATGCGTAAAAACGAAGCAAAAAAATTAGGTGAAGAAGCTAGCTCAAAGCTGCTTTTTCCAATGATGATTATGTTCATTGCAATTTTAATAATCGTGCTAACACCGGCAGTTCTACAGCTTAGGGGTATATAAATATGAATAAATTTAAAGGGAGGGGACAATAATGAAAATTTTAAAAACATTTTTAAAAGAAGAAGATGGTCTTGGAACTGTAGAAATAGTACTTTTGATAGCAGTTTTAGTGGGACTAGCATTGCTTTTTAAAAATCAAATAGTAGGATTTGTCTCAAATATATTGGGAAACATTAATGGTAACGAGATTGACCCATCTGAAATAGAGAATACAAAAATTCCATAAGAATGGAACATTATGAAAAAAATATACAAGAGCTTGACTAATAAAACAGGGAGTATGACCGTTGAAGCTTCCTTGATTTTCCCAATAATAGTGTTAGCTATAGTAGCCCTTATATATATATGCATACTATTGTATCAACAAGCCTATTTGAAATCCATAGCCAATCATGTAGCCGAAAGAGGGGCAGCTTGTTGGAGCAATATCTCCAAGATGGAAATTGACACCAATGGTTACAGACTAAAAACTGGAAAGCTAAATGATTCAAAGGAACTATTAAAAGCCGATTTATATTGGAGTGATAAAGAGGAAAAGATTAATAGGCTCAAAAAATACACCATATATAAAATAAAAAGAAATAATATTCTAGAAAGTCAAATTTCTAAGGTGGATATGGATGATATCATGAATTCAAAGGATAAAGTAGATATTTGCATTAAGGACTATATTGTATATAAGGAGTTAAATGTTGTAATTAAAGATTCCTATAAAATACCCTTGGGAGATATTTTAAGATGTTTTGGATTCGATAATAGATATGATATAAATGTCAACGCAAGGGCAGTTATTAATGATCCAATGGAGTTTATTCGTAATACGGATTTTATAATCAATACATTAGATGAATATGAAGCCACTTCTGAAATTTTAAGTAAATATAAAGTAACTCTAGATAAAATCAAAGAGAATATCAATAGTTTTTTTGGGGATTAAAGGGGGTATATCTTATTGAGAAAAAGGGGACAGGCTGGCGGTATAACTGTATTTTTAAGTATCATATTACTGATTATGATTACTTTAGCAGGAGTTATTGTGGATGCGGCTAGAATAAATATCGCTGAGCCTCAAATTCAAAGGGCAGTGGAGACCTCTATTCGATCTACCCTAGCAGGGTATAGTACTCCCTTAAAGGAACAATATGGTCTATTTGCCCTCAATGAGAATAGCGACCAAAGCATTGAAAAAACTATTAGATATTATTTAAATAAGAATTTAATGATTGACAAGGAATATTTAAATGAAAATAAAATAGGGGATTATGTTGATATATATGATTACGAAATTGAAAGTATCAAGGTAGAGCCAATCTTTAATATGTCTGAAAATCCTGTAACTAGACAACAGATACTGGAGTATATGAAATATAGAGCCCCAAAGGAATTTGCTAAGGAGTTCTTGACCAAACTAGATGGTTTGAAAAAAGCGGGCTCCACATCGGAAGCATATAAAGAAAAAATAGATTTTGAAAAGAACTTAAAGGGCATAGAAAGCATTCAAAGAGAATTGTATAAGAACATACATGGAGAGTATGAGACACGTATATTTTATTTTTGGACAAAACAAGGAATCCTCGATCATTATGTAAGAAAATTTAATGAAAATGAATTTAGTGATTTAATAGATGAATATATACAAGCCATAAAACATTATCAGAATCTAAAGAAAGAACTTAAAAATATCAAAGACGAAAAATCAGAAAAGAAAAAGCGGTTAGCAAAAAAAATTGTTAGGGCAAGGAAGAAAATTGAACAAAGTTATAATGAAATGAAATATGAGATAAATGAATATGATGCTGTAAACAATTCTGCCATGAAGAAAATAGATGAACTTATAGAGAAAAGTAAGAATGCACGGGATGAACTAAGGAAATACAAAACATATTTAAACGAAAGAAAAGATAATATAATGAAGGATTCCTATGAACTTCTTATTCAAGAAGTGGATGAATATGAAAAACAGATTTCCTGTGCAGAAAAGGGCCCTGGATTAAAGGAAGTAAGGGATGCCCTAAGCAATAATATTAAATGTTTGTCGGGAAAAGGGACTAATAAAAATAATGTAATAAGTTTGATTATGATGATTGCTCCAAACAAAGCAAAAAATCGAATAGATTATATTGAAGATATAAAAGAAGATATTCTTGATAGGATCAAGATATATAATAATAGGATTGAATATGACTATACAATTAAGGAGAGGAAAGAAATTTATAAGGACTGTGATACTCGCAAAGACAGTCAAGAATGTGCAAAGGCCAAAACTGAAATTAATGGTAGAGAGGAAAAACAAAAAGGAATAGTTATTGGACATGATGAATATTCAATACTTCCATCTGTCATAAAACTTAAATCAGATCAAAACGGTAGAGGCTTTGATGCCAATTTTCTTTGGAAAAAGAATAATAAAGTGCTGTTAAAGGACAGTAAGACTCTAGATGTTGAATTTTATGAACAAGAAGAAGCAGGATTTAGCGAAGGGGCATTTTCTTTTTTGATAGGAGCTACAGAGGCCATAAATCCTGTAGATATTAGAGATGAAATATATATAAATGAATATATTATGGGAACCTTTAAAAATGCTGTGTCCGATATTGATGAGGAATTTAATCTGAGGCATATAAAAAAATCTGATCTGAATACTTACTTTGATAAAGGAGAGGTAGAATATATTTTGAATGGGAGTAAATCTGAAAGTATCAATCAAACTCTCATGGATTCAAAAATACTACTAATTAGATTTGGTTTAAATTCAATACATGTATTTACCTGTAAAGATAAAAAAATTGTTGCTACATCTATAGCAACAGCGGTGGCAGGATGGTATACGGGTGGAGCAGGTATACCGATTTTGAGGACATTGATACTACTAGGCTGGTCCATGACCGAAGCTGTGTATGATTTAGATGAATTAAAGGAGGGCAAAGATATACCCCTCTATAAAATGGAAGAAAATTGGAAAACCGATTGGAAACCCAGTGTACAAAAAGTATCCAATGAAGCAATGAATAATGGAAAGGATGAAAAAACTTCCTTTGATAAAAGCAAAGCAATGAATACATCATATCAAGATTATCTTAGATTTTCCTTGTTGGTTCAGAATAGGGATATAACAATGAATAGGATTCAAGACCTTATTCAACTTAATATGCAGAAGAATACGGGCAGTAGTGATCTAAAGTTAAGGGAATTTAATACATATATTAAGGTTGAGGTAGTAGTTTCAATTAAATACTTGTTTTTGACTCAAAGTTTTATACCTAGAAAGTTTAAAACAAAAAATAATAGACATGAGTTTAAAGTAATAATGTATCAAGGATACTAGAGGGGATACTATGAATTCTTTTATAAAGAAGCTTTCAAGGAGACAAAGGGGTTCTTTAACTGTTGAAGCGTCATTGGTTTTACCTATATTTATATGTGCAATTTTAACTATTGGGTTTTTAACTAAAATAGTGTATATCCATGAAGTGATTCAGCATGGGATTACAGAAGCGGCAAATGAGATGGCTTCATCAAGCTATTTATATTATGTAAGTGGAAGCTATGATATAGATGATACATTGAGCAGTAACCTTGAGGAAAAAAAGAAAAAATCAGAAGAGCATATTAATAACATAGTTGATTGTTCTAAAGAATTATATGATTGTATTGGTGAAATAAAGGCTGGATCAAAGGATAGTAATAAAGATATAGCTGATTATCCAAAGGATAAAATTATTGGTTTAGCATCATCAATAGTTAAGTCGGAGCTAGATAAAGAAAAAACCCATATTGGCAATACAATAATCAAACAATATATAAGGAAATATGGATTAACTGATAGCAGATTAAAGAAATTAGATATAGAGGGGTTAGATTTTAGCCATTCCTCTTATTTAAGCAGTAATCAAGATATTGACGTTATAGTTAAATATAACGTCAATATCCCCTTGCCCATAAGGATCGTTGATAATATACCAATAGTTCAAAGGGCTACTGCTAGAGCGTGGTTAGGAGGAGATCAATATGCAGATGCTGATGCACTAGCAGATGCTGATGAAGATATAGGGGATAAAAATAAAAAGGTTTATGTTTCAAAAAAAGGATCAAGTTATCATAGGTATGGTTGCTATCGGATATTTAAAGATATTGAAGCTTTAGATTTAAGGGAAGTTAAAAAGCTGGGGTTACAGCCATGTAAAAAATGTCTTCCCCCCCTAGAATGTAATGGGAGATGTATAGTGTTTAAATCTAGGAGGATCAATGATGGAAAATACCATAAAAAGGGCTGTACTCACTTATTTAAGGATATCATGGAAATTGATTTAGAAGAGGCAGCCAAAGGGTATAAGCCATGCAGGATATGCAACCCTCCAAGGGTAGATGATAATTTGGATTAAATCTATATAGATTTCCAAAGGTTAAACTTAATTTATACATCTCAAAATATTCGATGGTTCTGGATATTTTGGACTTGTATAAGTTAAAGTCTATACTAAAATCCCTATAAGTTTAAAAGTACTTAGGGTAGTTTTGAATTCCCTATGAATAATATAGCTTAAAGTTTAGGAGTTATAATATGATTGATTCAACATTAATTTTATTAAAAGTGATATTAAGCTGTATCCTATTATTTATTTCAATAATTGATATAAAAGCTAAGATTATTTCTAATAAGTTGATTATTATTGGAATGATTATTGGAGTGATTATGGTCTTTTTAAATGATAATATCACAATCATGAGTTCATTACTTGTATGTATGATTTGTGGAGGAATAGTAGCTGTGATCTCAATTATAACAAAGGGTTCAATTGGAATGGGAGATGCAAAGCTTTTCGCTTGTGTTGGAATATGGTTTGGTCTACAGACCACTTTAGGAATAATGCTTATAGCAACAATGTTAAGTGGATTTGTGGGACTTATTCTTTTGACATTTAAAAAGGTTAATAGAAAGACTACTATGCCCTTCGCTCCATATGTATTTTTGGCAACTATATTTGTTATGATATTCAATTGAGGAAGTTGCATCGTGACCTTTTTAAAGATAAAAGAAGGGGGGATTGTCTATGCAGGATACCATAAAAGAAAGATTTAAATTTCATTATGAAAACGACTCTACGGAAAGTATTTTAGTGATAAATATGGGTTCAAAGGAAAAAATCTTAGAATATCAAATTGAAATGATAGGTAATAATTCATGTCCAGGAATTCTCAAGCTAGATGTCAGATACAAAAATGGCGACACTAGACTGCATTATAATATTACATCTAAGTTAACTCTATATAAATTTTTACAAAGAAAGAAACTAAATAAAAATGAATTTATAGATATTCTTCTTGGGATTACAAGACCCCTTATTGATTGTGGTGAATACTTATTATATGATAAGAGTTTTTTAATCGATGAAGAGTACATATATATAAACCCTAGTACCCTTGAGATAGGCATGATATATCTGCCCTTAGCCGTTGAGACCAATATCAGTGAGGATTTTAAAAGCTTCCTTAGCAATTTAATTATTTCATCGGCCAGGATGGATGAAGGATCAAATGGAAATTATATGGCAAAAATCTTGAACTATTTAAAAAATGATATTTTTAATATTTATGATTTTGTTAAACTTCTGCAACAGCTTAAAGGCAATGAATCCCAAATAGTAAGAGATATGAAAAACGATATGATGGAGTCTGATATCAATAGAATAAATGATGATAGCATAGCAATTAATCGTGATAAATATATATGCCCAATGGCAGTGGAAGAAGAAAAACATGATAATTTTATAGCTCATAAAGGAAAAAATGCTCCAGAGGCTCTAAAAAATAATGGTATAAAGCAACATGAAAGTGTCATCAAGAATAGATATAAGAGGAAGTATGTATTTATAGCTATAGCATCCCAGATGTTGATAGCCATTGCTTTATCCTTAAGTTTTAATAAAATTAGGGCAGTTGCTGGAGACGATTTAAGCACTTTTGCTGGGATTATTTTAATAGTAGCCGCTGTAGATATTCTATTGTTTAGAAATTTATTTAAGAAGGAAAATATGGAAGAAACTGTTGTAATAAGGAAAAATAGAAAAACTAGAATATCCCATAAAGATAGGGAAAAGAAAATGTTGAAAAGAAATGAAAATGATAGGACAATAACCAAAATAGAACCTAAATTACCACAAGAAAATCAAATCATAAATATGTCTAAAAGAGAAATCTACAATGTTAATAGACAAGAATATAATGTTAAAGGAAATAATCAAGTGGCGGCAGCAAATGAAGCAGATGATATACCATTAGTTAATATCAATGAGACTATAATTTTAGATAAAGAAAGATCGGAATTTCCATGTCTACAAAGAATGAATAATGGGATAATGGATAGGGTATCCGTAACAAAATCAAATTTTATTATAGGAAGGCTTGCAAACTATGTTGATTATGTAATTGACAATAATGCCATAGGTAGAACCCATGCTGAGATTTTATATAAAGAAGAACAATATTTTATTAAAGATTTAAATTCTAAAAATGGAACATATCTTAATGAAGAAAAGCTATGCAGCAATAAAGAATATGCAATAAGCAATGAGGATAAAATTATATTTGCAAATATTGAATATAAATTTATTCTATAATATAGATTTCCCAAAGTTAAACTTAATTTATACATATCAAAATATCCGATGTTTTTAGGGATTTTTGATGTGTATAAATTAATTGTTTAACTGGAATATCTATATAGATTTCCCAAAGTTAAACTTAATTTATACATATCAAAATATCCGATGTTTTTAGGGATTTTTGATGTGTACAAATTAATTGTTTAAATTGTATTAATAAATAAAAAGTAATGTACGGAGAGAATGATATGAGAAAGCGAAGTTTTTCTATTGGAGCATTAAGTGAAATAGGCTATGTAAAAAAAACAAACCAAGATAGGATATTAATAAAAATTGGAGAAGGACAGCATGGGGAGTTTGGTATATTTGTAGTCGCCGACGGTATGGGAGGACTTGCAGCGGGGGATAGAGCAAGTGAAATAGTTATAAAAGAATTTAAAGCATGGTGGGATAATAAACTGGCTTTGATTTTCAATAAAAAAGAATCGGTTAGCATAAATATGATAGATAAGGAGCTTAACAGTCTTATTATTAACGTAAATAAAAAAGTGATGGAATTCGGCAGAGGTATAAATAGTAGAGTGGGAACAACACTTTCCATGATGTTTATACATAGAAACGAGTACATAATTAAACATATAGGGGATAGTAGGATATATAAAATAAATCATGAAATAACTAGGCTTACTCAAGATCATTCTTGGATAGAACAACAGATCAGGAGCGGTTGTATAAGCAAGCAAGAAGCGGTGAACCATCCACAAAAACATATTTTGCTTCAATGTGTGGGGGTCAAGGAAGTATTAGATATATTTGAGACAAAGGGAGAAATATCAGAAGAAGATAAATTTTTACTATGTAGTGATGGATTTTATAATCTTTTGAGGAAGAACGAGATGCTTAAGGCTGTAGGGGCATATGATAAAAATAATGAAGATGTACAGGAAATAGTTGAAGAGCTTATGGGGAAAGTTAGAATAAGAGGTGCTTTAGACAATGCTTCAGCGATACTTATATGCCAAGACAGACACAAACAAAAACTAGGACTATTTGGAAGGCTAAGATATATGATTGGTTGATATGGGGGACAGAAATGATAAACGGTGAACTTTTTGATGGAAAATATGAAATCCTTGAAGTGATTGGTACGGGGGGAATGAGTACAGTATATCTTGCTAAAAATGTAAAGCTCGATACCCTTTGGGCTATAAAGAAAATAAATAAGAATTGTAATTCTTATATAGATTTACTTATAGAACCCAATATACTTAAGAAACTAAATCATCCATCCCTTCCAAGGATATTTGATATTATAGAGGATGAAAGTAGTATTTATATTATTGAAGATTATATAGAGGGGATATCTTTAGATAAAAAACTACTGAGGTGTGGCAAAATACCAGAAAAAGTTCTTGTTAAGTGGGCTGTTCAAATATGTGAAGTGCTTATTTATTTGCATGGGTTTAAGCCAAACCCAATCATATATAGGGACATGAAGCCATCTAATATTATATTAACTAATGATGGGAAAATAAAACTAATAGATTTTGGGATATCAAGGGAGTATAAAGTAAATGTAGATAATGATACCACCTATATTGGAACAAGGGGATATGCGGCACCAGAACAATATGGGAGATCACAAAGTGATGTTAGAACGGATATATATAGCTTTGGTATAACCCTATACCACCTTATTACAGGAAAAAGTCCAAATGAGCCACCCTTTGAGATAAAATCCATAAGAGAAATTGATGAAAATTTTTCTCTCGGTATGGAGTATATAATATCAAGATGTACAAGGCCCGATCCAAATCAAAGGTATCAGTCGGTAAGGGAACTTATTGAGGATTTAATAAATATAGATAGAATTGATTTAGATAATAAGAGAATATCTAAGGTTATATATTATAAAGGGCCTATAATCTTATTCCTAATATCACTATTTTCTTATATTACATATCTTGGAATAGTTGAAATTATAAAGTGTATATATTAGAAGACTAGGAGGAAATAATGCTTTTAAAGGGAATCGTATTAATACTTATTGGGTTAAGTGGAATATTTATAACATTAATATGGACTTTTAAATCCTTTAGCGAAAGAAAAAAGGACAAACCATATTTTCTCCATGATGCAGCACAAGATAGCTGCAATACCTCAGAAATATTTGGAGACATACAAAAAAATCAAAGAATTTTAGATAAAAATATTAAGCCCTTAGAATATAATTTAAAAACAGAAGAAGGAGAATCAACCATATTATTGGATGACATGGTTGTAAATGAATACACGGGTGAAACAGTTTTATTGGAGGAAGAAAAATCAAAGACATAATAAATATTCAAACTTTTACAAAATTATTTTCTAACATAAAAAAATGAACCGGGGGCTTGCAACTTGTACCATGGAACCTGCAACTAAAACGCGTCGTCAGACGCCTTTTTCGAAGAGAGGTGGATGGAATTATAGTAAAATATTTTGAATTAAGTATTGTGCTTGTATTGGCCTTGATAAGCGATATAAGGACCTATAAAATAAAAAATATCATAACCCTTCCCTTTATGATAATAGGAATAGTAACAAATATTTATTTGAACAGTCTACAGGGATTGTTTTTTTCGTTAAAGGGAATAGCTGCCCCAATTCTTTTATTGATAATCTTCTTTATACTAAGAATGCTAGGGGCAGGAGATATAAAGCTTTTTTCCTCTATCGGGGCCATAATGGGAGTGAAGTTTGTATTCTATACTATAATGTATACTTTTCTTACGGGTGGCCTACTAGCATTACTATTGATGATAATAAGAAAAAATGGAGTTGAAAGATTTAAGTATCTTTTGAGGTATATTAAAAGCTGTTTTATAACCTCCTCTATCTTATCCTATACAGATTTTAACGATAAAAATGATAAAGGCAAATTCCCATTTGCCGCTGCCATAGCTTGTGGAGTTTTTGTAAATCTATTTTTTTCAAAGGGAATTTCACTATAGAAATCTCAGTTGAAACCTTAACCTATACACATCTAAACTACTCAAAAGTATAGGATGTTTTGACATGTATAAGTTAATAGTTACCCTAAACCCTATATATTAGCTATTTTATTAAATATTGTTAAATATTATATATTATGATATAATTAATCTTGTGGATTATGAAAATCCATTTCTTAAGAGTAGTGATTTAAACTATGGATAACTGATCTTTACCATGAAGGTAGGGCAATTTTGCTCTACCTTTGTTTATTTTTTGTAAGTGTGCTACATTAATTTAAGTTTACAGCTTACAAAACCATTACAATAAGTTTTGTAAAGAATGAAGGGAGGGAGTATTATGAATTACAAAACAAAGGATTTAATTATGGCAAGCTTTTTCTTAGCACTGGGGTTAATAATACCCTATTTCTTTCATATTTTAGGTATGGCAGGAATAATATTTTTACCGATGCATATTCCAGTATTACTATGTGGGTTCATTTTAGGCTCAAGATATGGTTTGATAGTTGGTCTGATCACCCCATTGTTAAGCTCTGTTTTGACTGGGATGCCTCCAGTATATCCTGTAGCTATTGCAATGGCCTTTGAGCTTGCCACATATGGATTTATTTCAGGATATTTATATAAGTATAAAGGCTTAGATATCATACCATCATTGATATGTGCTATGCTGTTAGGACGAGCAGTATCTGGAATTATAAATTATATACTTATAACATTCGGAGGACATAAGTTTGTGTTAAAAATGTTTTTAACCTCTGCCTTTGTAACATCCATATGGGGAATATTAATACAATTAATATTAATTCCTATTATTATAAGGACAATAAAAAATACGGAAAGGACAAATATACATGGATAATAAAGAGTTTTTTAATAGTCGGGCCTTTGAATGGGATGAAGTATGTGAACATAATGATGAAAAATTAAAGAAAATTATGGAGATTTCATCCCTCAAAAGAGATTCAAAAATACTTGATATTGGCACTGGAACAGGTATTTTAATAAGCTATCTTCTTGATGAATCACCAGCCAATATTACTGCCGTTGATATTTCAGATAATATGATATTGATGGCCAAGAAAAAATATAGGGATAGTAGGGTCAAATTTGTCGTAGCCGATATCCTAGAATACAATAAAAAAGGATTTGATTATATATTCCTTTATTCCGTATATCCTCACTTTGATGATAAAGAAAGACTTTTTTCACATCTTTCAACACTTATAAATGATGGTGGGAAAATAATTATTGCCCATGGGAATAGTAAAGAAGAAATAAATGAAGTTCATCATAAAAACAGCCATACTAAAGATGATAGGTTACCTTCAGTCGAAGTCACAGCCAATATAATGTCAAGATATTTTAAAGTAGATGTAATGATTGATGATGCCGATATGTATTACATATCAGGAATAAAAGCTTAAGAATGCCAGTATGAAATTCATATTCTTTTTATTGTAGGGTATTTGTGGGATAGAAATATGACTAAAAGTTCAAGGACTCCATATCCTTGAACTTTTATTTATAGAGAGTTTAGGGTAAATCTTAATTTATACATATGAAAATATACGATGTTTCTGGGGAGTTTTGATATGTATAAATTAAAGTTTCGACTGGAATCTCTATATCAAGATTATTTATGATATAGGCTTAATATTGTTTTTGATAGAATATCATTATCACATTCTTCTATGGTAGTTATACTAGGAGCAAGAACGTATAAAAATATTGACATATTGTCATCTTTAAAATACTTTACGTAGGTTCTACCCTTTAAAGTAATATTAAAAAAATCCTCATTTCCATAGTACCTGTCTATAGGTCTTCCATATTGAATATATGCCATATGATCTTCTTTAAATTTATGAATTGGACTATTGGTTATAATAGTAGAGTCGATTTTAATCCAGTTCTCAAAATCAATATAATCTACACCATATTCTATATTATCAACTGAAACTTTAAATTCTGCTTTATCCTTTGTACAGCCTAAACTGCTTAATACCAATTTCTCTTGATCGTATTTAGGTACTAGGGATATCTCATCTAAATTAATGGTACCGTCATCATAAAATCCAAAGGCAGATTTTGAGGAGGTATTGTGTCTGACTAAATAGCCTCCATAAAAACTGCTGTAATATTTGGAGCTTGGATCATAATAGGAGGATGAACCATCCTTGAGCTTAAAGTGACCGAAGTTATAAAGTATAGTCAATGACACATCTTTATTTAAGTAGTTTGAAAAGCCTATATTATCGTTGAATGTCATAACAAAGGGATACCAATCTTTCTTTTTTGTACTTAACCCACCGGGGATATGGAGATTTATATTATATTTGTTTAATAAGCTTTCCTTGTAGTGCATCTTACTGTAAAAAAACATGATGCCATAGCTTCTTAATTGAAACCATAAAGAGGTATTTACAATAACAAGTATGGATAAAAAAATAAGTATTAAAATGAAAAATTTTTTCCTCATATTCTAATCACCTAAAATTTATTTTTTGTAGAATGTATATTTTGAACCTACTTGGCGAAAAATGTAGAAATTTGTTGAAAAAAATAATAAAAGGTATACAAAGAATTAATGAATTAATATATACTAGAATTAATATAAACATATTTGTAAAGGAGTATGTATATGATGGAAATGGATGTTTTTAGTAGAATATTATTTTTGATTTTAATATGTTTTTCATTCTTGATTTTTATTTTCACTATAAGTATGAATAAGAAAAATTCAATGTTTAAAGCATTTGGTATGGTTTTTTTTCTACCCTTTTCTTTATGTACTATTTCATTTGTATTTATAAATAAAATATCTTTAGACTATGTATATTGGCTTTCCGAAACTTGTATGTCTATAGTTTTTCTAATATTAATATTGTTTAAGGGAAAACAGAAAAACTATAGTTTGGTTAATTTTATAATATTGAGTATGAGTATAGGTCTATGTATCCTATTGAAAAATAATCTTTTACCCCTTCACTTTGTATCTAGCAAAATTCAAGTTCTAATTTCTGTATTGATTATCATTTTAAATCTAATCCTATTAAAATATAAAGATTTTTTGGAAAAAGAATTTTTGACGGCTAATATACTTTTGATTATTAGCGTAGTATTGAGTCTTTTTAGTAATCAAAAACATGTCTTACAAGGAATCTTGATTTTGAAATTTTTAACTTATTTGACTTTTTATATATTTTTTTATAAAAGAACCTACGGACAATTCATAGATAAGATAAAAGAAGCTAATAAAATAAAAAAAAGCTTAAACAAAGTAATAAATAGGGATGTTAAGAAAAAAATGCTCCATTATGAGATTGCCAGAGAAAAATTACTTATGAAGGCTAAAACTGATTCACTAACAAAGACATATAATAAAGAAGCTATATTTGATATAATCAATGATTTAATAAGTAAGAACAAACAATTTTCTATAATGATGTTTGATATAGATGATTTCAAAAAAATAAATGATACCTATGGGCATATAGTTGGTGATGTATGTATTAAGAAGCTTGTAGATACAGTAAAAAAATGTATACGTGAAGTGGATTATTTAGGTAGATACGGTGGAGATGAGTTTATTCTAGTGCTTCCTTCATTAGAGATAGAACAAGGAATTTTAATAGCTGAAAGACTGATTAAAAATGTCAATATGATTAGTAGTCCTAAATTCACTATATCTATTGGCATATCCATCTATCCACATGATGGGAATACTGCAAAGGATTTGATTTCTATAGCTGATGAGGGATTATATTACTCAAAGAAGGTGGGTAAAAATACATCATCTTATATTAATACCTTTGATAAATAACCTTGAGCCTCTAAGTATTTATAGGGAGTTCACATTAAATCTGTATTTTGATTTATAAGTGTGGTCCATTTAGTTGAGGAAATTGAATAACTCTTACTTGGCTAAGCCTGATATGCGAATATCATCCTATATTTAATTGCTTAAGATATAAGCATATTTGATGGTATAGTTCTTAAGGTTTTTTAACTATATATAGTAGATAGTTTTTGCAGAAGGTAATTATGCA